>JAISBH010000160.1 GCA_031266295.1 Oscillospiraceae bacterium
GAACAGCACTCCGCCCACCGTGTCGAACACGAACGCGAACAATCCCAGCCCCAGTATCATCAGCGTTTCAGGATTGAGGAACTTGGCAGCCTGCATATTGACGGCCACCGTGATGCCCAGCAGCAGCGTGATAAGGTTCGCTAATTCCTTCTGTGCGGAGTTACTCAGTGAGTTCAGCACGCCGCATTCCCGGATCAGGTTTCCGAACATCAGGAACCCAACCAGCGCGACGGAGCGCGGTGCGAACAATCCCGCGACCACGGTCACGATTATCGGGAAGAGTATGCGTACGAACCGGCTGACATTCTTCTGCTCATAGTGCATATGGATGCGGCGTTCGGCCTTCGTCGTGACCATTCTAATAACTGGCGGCTGGATGATGGGCACCAGCGCCATATACGAATACGCCGCGACAATAATTGCGCCTATGTACTTGCTGTCGAAATAGTTGGCGACAAATATGCTTGTCGGTCCGTCCGCCGCGCCGATAATGGAGATTGACGCCGCGTCCTGAGGCGTGAATCCCAGCAGCGAGGCCAGTGAGAATGTGAAAAATATGCCGAACTGCGCCGCTGCGCCGAAGAACAGCATCTTCGGGTTGGCCAGCAGCGGCCCGAAGTCGATCATCGCGCCGATGCCTATAAACAGCAGCAGCGGGAACAGTTCGTTGGCGATGCCTGCGGCATACAGTTCGTCCAACACGCCTACTTCGATGTTGATTTTCAGCGCGCCTTCGACGAACTGCTCTATATGCTGGGTTATCGCGCCGGACATCGGCAGGTTAACCAGTATAGCTCCGAACCCCATTGGCAGCAGCAGCGACGGTTCCATATCGCGCGCCACGGCCAAGTAGATGAGAATCCCGCCGATCCCCCACATGATCACCTGCTGATAGTTGATGTTTAACAGGTTCCCGAACAGCGCTTCCAAGTCTCTCTCTCCTTACACTATGGTATTGGCAGATTAAAAAAGCTCCCCATAGGGGAGCATGGTCTTAACCAGCGGTTTGACATAGGATCGCTCTGCGCTGCCGCCAGAGGCGTGATATGTCTCACCAAACTGGCGTACCATTGAGCGCTCCACCCTCGCGCGAAAACCCCCGCGCTACGCTCGAAACTTGAAACAGAGCGCCATGCGATGTATAGACGCGCTGCCAACCGGATTTTGAACTATATAATTCAGGCATATGTTAGCACATCCGTCAGAAATTGTCAAATTGTTTTTTAATTGGCAGCGTCGCACGGGTATATAGCATATTCTGCCACAAAGATCGAAATCAACGGCGCGAACCTCGCGTCGTCTATCCCCAGCTTGACATTTTTAAGCGGTCATACTACACTAACTGATGCAAAAACAGGTAAGAATCAGTTAAGAATCCCTTCGGGATTCTGCGGACACGCGCCGCTATGTTGGGGGGAATACATTGCGAATATTGCTAACCGGCGGTGCGGGCAGCGGCAAGAGCGCGTTCGCGGAATCGCTTGCCATGACACAAGCTCGCCCGTTGAGCTACATCGCCGCGATGAAGCCCTATGGTGAAGAGGGCGAGCGGCGGATCACCCGTCATCGCAGGCTGCGCGCCGGAAAGGGATTCGCCACAATCGAACGGTACGCCGATATGGATTCGCTTATACTGCCAACCGGCGGAACCGCGCTGCTGGAATGCCTGTGTAACCTAACCGCCAACGAGATGTTCGACGACGATGGCGCCGAACATGACGCCAGTCATAATAATGACGCTGTGTTCGAAAAGATCGTCCGAGGCCAAGATGCACTGGCGGCTCAATGCTCCTGCCTGATCCAGGTGACGAACGAGGTCGGCCGCGACGCCGCGTCTTATGGCGACGGCACCCTGCGCTATATCCAGCTCCTAGGCCGGATTAACCGCGCGCTGGCCGCAAAAGCCGACGCCGTATACGAGTTGGTTTGCGGCATTCCAATACAGCTGAAGGGGACGGTCGTATGATTCTGGTGGTCGGCGGCGCGGGCGCTGGCAAGCGTGAGTATGTAAGAAGCCTGGGTTGGGACGACTCGTCGATCGCGGACGGCGTTATGGACGACCGCCCCGTTATAATCAATCTGCAGGACGTTGTATTTAGCTATCACCCCGAGCGTTCCGAGGCGGCGGATGCGCTGCTTGAACCGCTTGCCTGCAAAGCGGTCGTCGTATGCGACGAGATCGGCGGAGGCATAATCCCGCTCGAACGCCACGACCGCGAGGCTCGCGACGCTTGCGGGCGCTTGTGCTGTCGCCTGGCGCAGCGCGCGGAAAAGGTGGTGCGCGTCGTCTGCGGCTTACCCATCATAATCAAAGGAGAATACCCGTGAAATTAACCGAGGCCATCGCCGTCATACAGCCCGCGTCTGACGAAGCCGCGCAATCCGCGCGGCTTCATTGGGATGATATAGCCAAGCCGCCGGGCAGCCTGGGATTGCTCGAGGACGTCGTCGTGCGCATGGCTGGCGCGTACGGCAGACTGCCGCTGGAACCGCTGCGCAAGGCGGTGGTGATCATGTGCGCCGACCACGGCGTTGTATCGGAGGGCGTCGCCCAGAACGGTTATGAAGTCACGGCCATGATGACCGAGGTCATCGGCGTGCGTCGATCCGCCGTTTGTCGGATGGCGAACGCCGCCGGCGTGGACGTGATCGCGGTGAACATCGGCGTCGCGTCGCCCGTGCGAAGCGAGGGTGTGCTGGATCGCATTATCCGCAACGGCACGAGGAATATGGCGGTCGAACCCGCGATGACGCGCGATGAAGCAGTGAAGGCCGTCGAAACGGGCGTTGAGATAGCGTCCAACCTGGCAAAGCAGGGCTATAACCTGCTTGCGACAGGAGAGATGGGGATCGGCAACACGACGGCCAGCGCGGCGGTTGCGGCGGCGTTGTTGGGCTGCTCAGCCGCCGAAACGACCGGACGCGGCGCGGGGTTGAGCGACGATCGTTTGGCGCGCAAGATCGCTGTCGTCGAACGCGCGCTGACGCTGCATCAGCCGGATCCGTCCGATCCGATAGACGTGCTGTCCAAGGTGGGTGGTTTGGAGATCGCCGGGCTGACGGGCGTGTTCCTCGGCGGCGCTGCGTCGCGCGTGCCTGTGCTGGTCGACGGGTTCATTTCGTCTGCCGCCGCTCTGGCCGCGCGGGGGCTATGTCCTAACGTCACGGATTATATGATCGCCAGCCACGTATCGGAGGAACGCGCCGCCGCGCGGCTGCTGAACGCGCTGGGTCTGGAAGCTCCTATACACGCGAGGATGCGTCTGGGCGAAGGCACCGGTGCGGTCGCCGCTATGCCGCTGATTGAATTGGCGCTCGCCGCGTTTCGCGAGACCGCGACGTTAAGCGGCACGGGCATCGGCGATTATGTGCCACGATGAACGCTGTTAAAAGGGCCGTCAATATACCGAACCCGCTCAAACCGATCGTCATAGTGCTCGGGATGTACTCGCGCATACCCATGCCGCTCGTGGAGTGGGGTCAGGATAGCATGGCATACGCGTTGGCCGGGTTCCCGCTGGTCGGCGTGGTGATCGGTGCGGCGCTGTGGATATGGATGCGGGTATGCTCGCGTTTAGGCGTTGGATCGCCCCTGCAAGCGGCGGGCATGATGCTGATTCACACCGCTATCGCCGGCGGTATCCATTTAGACGGCTTCTGCGACGTATCCGACGCGCTGGCGTCTCATCAGCCCGCCGCGCAAAAATTGGAGATAATGAAGGACTCGAGGGTCGGCGCTTTCGCGGTGATATCGCTGTGCCTGTACATGCTGACGAAGTTCGCGCTGTTAAGCGAGATGGCCTTTACGCCCGACCAGGTTATGACGATCGCCGCAGCGCCGACGCTGTCTAGGGCGTTGACAGGATTCGCCGCCGTAACGTTCAAGAACGCGCGCGGCGACGGTGTGCTGGCGGCGTTTGCCAGCAAGGCGAACACGAACGCCGTGCGCACGGTCTGCGCTGCATGGTTCGCCGCGTCGGCCGCGCTCATGATAATCGCGCGGCCATCGGCGGGAGTCATCGTCGTGATCGCCGCTCTTGCGTCGTTCGCTTACTATCGGTACATGTCGTATAAGCAATTCGGCGGCATAACCGGCGACTTATCCGGATGGTTCCTGCAGGTGTGTGAGTGGGCCTGCCTGGCGGCGGTTGTGGCTTCGCAGTGGATATGATACTGCTGCGCCATGCCGCGACGGCGGGCAACCTTGCGCGGCGGTACATTGGCGCAACCGACGAACCCCTGTGCGATACGGGGCACGCCGCCGTCCGTGAACTGGCGGCAAGGATTCATTTCGTCCCCCAGCGCCTGTATGTCAGTCCTTTGCGCCGTTGCGTCGAGACGGCGCGCGTCGTCTTCCCTGGCGCGCCGATAGTCGAGCTGGACGGGCTGCGCGAGGCGAACTTCGGCGCGTTCGAGGGCCGCTCATATGAAGAACTGCGCGATATGCCGGAGTATCAACGCTGGCTGGACAGCGGCGGTGAAATCCCCCCGCCTGGCGGCGATACGGTCGGCGAGGTGCGCGCACAGGTGCTGGACGCGTGGGAGACGATACGCGCGAACTGCCACAGCTGTCAGCGTATCGCGCTGGTCGTTCACGGCGGCACGATCATGACGCTGATGCAAGCCCATCTGCAGGGCGGCCTGTTCGACTGGCAGGTGAGTAACTGCGGTGGGTTCATCGTGCACGCTGCGGACAACGCCTGGACGCTGATTGGCGGCGTTTGACAGATCGGGAGGAAGTCGAATGGAATACCACGGCGGCGATACATTTGTCACTGAGACGGCGTTGGACTTTTCAGCGAACATCAACCCGCTGGGTATGCCGGAATCCGTGCGCGCCGCTGCGATGGAAGCCGCCGCTTCGAGCGAACGCTATCCCGATCCGCACTGCCGCAAACTCCGCGCAGCGTTGGAGCGTTCGCTGGAAGTGCCGCACGACTGGATATTCTGCGGCAATGGCGCGGCGGACGTGATATACAGGCTCTGTTACGCGTTGCGCCCGCGCCGCGCGCTTATACTCGCGCCGACATTCTCGGAGTATGAAGCCGCGCTGAACGCCGCCGGCGCCGATGTGACTCGCCATAATCTGCGAGAAGAGGAAGGTTTTTCCGTAACCGACGCGGCCTTATCGGCGATGGACAGCGCCGATATAGTATTCATATGCAATCCAAACAATCCAACAGGATCGCTGATTGATCCCGCGCTGATGCGCGGCATAGCGGTGAAGTGTAAAAACGAAAACGTCACGCTTATTGTGGACGAGAGTTTCATTGACTTCGTCGAACGCTATGAGGAACACACGCTTCTGCGGCAATTGGAACGAACGCCGGATCTGGTTATCATGCGTTCCTTCACCAAAATGTTCGCCATGCCCGGCTTGCGGCTGGGGTACTGCGCGACGTCCAACGCCGCGCTGATTGACAGGCTGCGCCGGTCCGGACCTCCGTGGGCAGTCTCGCTCCCGGCGATGAACGCGGGCGTCGCCGCTCTTGCCGAAACCGAGTTCGTCTGCCGGACGCGGACGGTCGTCACTCAGGAAAGATCGCGATTGTCGGATCGTCTGCGCGCGCTGGGTTTAAGCGTCGGCGAAGGAGCGGCTAATTTCTTATTGATACGCGATGATTCAGGATTGAACTTGCCCGCCTCGCTCGCCGCGCGGGGCGTCGTGGTCAGGCGGCACATAGGATTTCGCGGGCTGGACGAGCGGTACTTCAGGATTGCGGTAAGGCTGCCGCATGAGAACGATCGGCTCGCAGAATGTATAGCGGATATTTCGCGAAAGGGGAATCGGCCTTGATCCATTGGTTTCCGCCGCATATATGGGCGCTGCTCGCAGGACTCCTGCTTGACATAATCGTCGGCGACCCGGAATGGTTTCCTCATCCGGTGCGCGGACTGGGGCTGTTCATCCGCCGGATGGAAATCCTCCTGCGCAAATGTTTCCGGAATCTGCGTTTTGCAGCGCCGATTCTGACCGCTTCCACCGTGCTGCTGTCCATGCTGTTCGCCGCTTTGTTGATCTGGTTGGCTGGGCTATTCGGCGCGGCTCCGCGATTCATCATGATGGCGCTGTTATCATGGACATGCGTCAGCGTGAAGAATCTGGCGGACGAAGCAAAGGACGTCGTCCGCGCGCTAGCCGTAAGCGTTGAGGCGGGACGCAAGCAGGTCGCGCGCATCGTTGGCCGCGATACCGCCGCGCTCACCCGCGAGGAGATCGTCAAGGCGGCGATCGAATCCGTCTCTGAGAACACGACCGACGGCGTGATTGCGCCGCTGCTCTTCCTCGCGTTGGGCGGACCCATAGCGGGATTCGGTTTCAAGGCGGCGTCCACGTTGGATTCAATGGTCGGTTACATGGACGACCAGTATCGCGACGTCGGCTGGAGCAGCGCGCGGCTGGACGACTTGCTCAATTGGATCCCCGCCAGACTGACCGCCGCGCTGATGTGCGCCGCCGCGTTCTTGGCAAGGCTGGACGCTCGCGGCGCGTGGCGCGTTGTGAAGCGCGACCATGCTAATCACAGCAGTCCCAACTGCGCGTGGAGCGAGGCCGCCGCCGCCGGCGCGCTGCACATCCAGTTGGGCGGGACGCATATGTATTTCGGAAAGCCCATTTATAAACCCACTATAGGAAATGACGACCACGCGCCCAAACCCGACGATATCGGCGAAGCAAACCGTTTACTATATTGGAGCGCGGCGTTAATGGCGATGCTGATCATCATTATCTGGGGGATTTTGTGATGGCGAAGGCGATCATGGTTCAAGGCACGATGTCTAACGCGGGTAAGAGTATCCTAACCGCCGCGCTGTGCCGGATATTTAGGCAGGACGGCTATAGTACAGCGCCGTTCAAAAGCCAGAATATGGCGCTCAACTCGTTCATCACACGCAGCGGGCTGGAAATGGGGCGCGCGCAGGCTGTACAAGCGGAGGCGGCGCGAGTCGAGCCGGATGTGCGCATGAATCCGATACTACTCAAGCCGGTGCATAACCAAGGCTCGCAGGTGATCGTAGGCGGCGCGCCGATCGGCACGATCTCCGCGAGGAACTATTACGCGATGAAGAAGGAGCTTCGCCCAAGGATTCAGGAAGCGTACGATTCACTCGCCGCCAGTTTCGACGTGATCGTGATTGAGGGCGCGGGCAGTCCCGCCGAACTAAACCTGAACACGGACGATTTCGTCAACATGGGTATGGCGCGAATGGCAAACGCTCCCGTGATCCTAGTGGGCGATATCGACCGTGGCGGCATATTCCCCCAGCTCTACGGCACTATCAAGCTGCTGCCGCCGGAGGATTCCGCGCGTATCAAGGCGACGGTCGTCAACAAGTTTCGAGGGGATATCACGCTGTTTGACGACGGCTTGAAGATACTAGAGGATATCTGCGGCGTGCCGTGCGCCGGGGTCGTGCCTTATCTTGATGTGGATATCGAGGACGAGGATAGCCTCTCCTCGCGTCTGAGCCGGAGGAGTCGCGGAGCCGCGCTCGATATCGCCGTGATCGGTATGCCTCACATATCCAACTTCACAGACTTCACAGCGTTGGAGGCAACGCCCGGAGTCGGCTTGCGCTACACAGGCAGCGAGGAGGATCTGGGCAATCCCGACATGGTGATACTGCCCGGCACAAAGAACACCATAGCCGACCTGCTGCGTCTGCGCGAGTGCGGACTGGAAGCCGCTATAAAGAAACTGGCCGCGCGCGGAGTTGTGATACTAGGTATCTGCGGCGGTTACCAGATGCTGGGCGAACGCGTCACGGACAGCGAAGGCGCGGAGGGCGGCGGCTCCATCGCGGGGATGGCGCTGCTGCCCGTCACAACCGAGTTCATGACGGAAAAGCGGCAAACGCGTGTCGCCGCTAAGATATTGAGCGTCGACGGCGCGTTAGCTCCGTTGTCCGGCGCGTTGCTGGAAGGCTACGAGATCCACATGGGCATTACGCAACGTCGTCAGGACGCTAAGCCGCTCCTGCAATTGAGCGACGGCGTCCTGGACGGTTGTCAGCGCGGCAACGTTTACGGCTCATACCTGCATGGTTTCTTTGACAGCGCTCCATGCAGGGAGGCCGTGTTGGGCGCGCTGGCGAAATCGAAAGGCGTGTCGCTGGAAAACGTGTCGTTTGATTATAATGAATATAAGAATCGACAGTTCGATCTGCTGGCGCAGGGCGTCCGCGATCATATTGATATGCCGATGATTTACAGAATACTGGAGCGCGGAGCGTGAAGCTTGCACAAAGCGTGGTTGCCGACAGTGGAATAAACTGCTATACTTAAGTTATGAAATCGAATCCATAACGGAGGCGAGCGAGCGTGTCGATCGGCAAGTATTTCAACACAGAGGGGCTATGCAGGCCTGGTCTCCACTACATGGTCGATACCAGCGCCAAGATCGACGTGATCGTCCGCGATTATATTGAGCGCGGCAGATATTTCGTGATCAACCGCGCCCGCCAGTATGGGAAAACTACCACGCTCGAACTGCTTCAGAGCCGGTTGACGGATCGCTTTCGCATCGTCAGCGTCAGTTTCGAAGGTGCGGAAGATATTTTTGCAACGACAAAAAGCATGGCGCGCGGTATATCGCTGCTTCTTATGGACGCTCTATATCCTCAAGAGATAGAATTTCTTAGCGCAAAAATCGATGAGGAACTGCCGCTTCGTGATCTTGGCAAGCGTATTACAGAACTGTGTGAAGATAACGTCAAGCCCGTTATATTGATGATTGACGAAGTGGACAAAACCGCCAATTATGACGTGTTTGCTTCCCTTTTGGGATTGCTCCGGCGAAAGTATCTGGATAGGGAAGCGCAAGGTATGCGTTCAACATTCCATAGCGTGATCCTCGCGGGCGTACATGACATAAAGAATCTCAAGGCGAAGATCCACCAGGATTCAGAACATTCGTACAACAGTCCGTGGAACATAGCAGCGGACTTCAGCGTGGACATGAGTTTCTCGGCGAATGAAATCGAGGGGATGCTCTGCGGCTATGAGGCGGAGCGTCATACAGGCATGGAGGCCGCCGCGCTGGCGAAGACTATCCGCGAGCAAACAAGCGGATATCCGTATCTTGTAAGCGCGCTGTGCAAGCGGCTGGACGAGGTCACGCATGACTGGACGGTATCGGGACTTCACGCCGCCGTCGCCCACATGATGTCCACCACGAACACGCTCTTTGACGATATCGTCAAGAACCTGCAGCGTCACGCCGAGTTCCGCAGCGTTGTTGAAGATATACTGCTCAACGGCGAGCGTGTAAACTATGTACCGTCAAAAGATCGGAAGAGCGTCGTGTAGGGAAAGAG
>JAISBH010000272.1 GCA_031266295.1 Oscillospiraceae bacterium
CTTCCCCCCGATGGGGGGTGAAACGGGGGTTTCGGGACTCTGTCCCGGACCCTGCGAAGGGCTATCCGCCCTTTCGAATCCTGACCAGGCTTCGCCTGGACCATCGTGATACACATTCCGTCGGCTTCGGACTGCCGGTTGTACCTGGATAGTCTGTTTCGTAACGTAACCGACAACCCTCATCGCCCTCCTAGGGGGAGATGTCGCCGCAGCGACAGAGGGGGTTCCCCGGGGGAGGTCGGGAGGGGAACCGCAGTCCCCTTCCCGAAGGCGCGGATGCGCCGCGTCGCCGCAGCGACAGAGGGGGCGGTCACCCCCCTCCACACAATAAAAACACGAGGTGATTCAATGGGATTGTTTACAAACTTCGTCGGGAATGCGGCAGGCCAAAAGGCATTGCTGGCGCATCAGCGCGGCGACTACGAGCAGGCGCTGAAACTGTATGAGGACGCTTTCAATAAAGGCTGCACGCGCGCGGCGGTACGCATCGGGTATGCCGTGCTGCTACTGCGGACGGGCCGCTCCGCCGACTCAGTGACGCAGCTGCGCCTAGCCGAAAAAGCCTCCGACGTGACCAAGGAACAGAAAACCCAGATTATAACACACTTCGCGGTTGCGCAGTATAAACTGGGAAACCTCCCGCGCGCGCTGGAACTGCTGCGCGAACTATTCAATAAGAAAAAGACGGGACTGTTGTATGGCACGCTAGGCTACCTGCTGGTCGAGTCCGGCGACTACGACGAAGCCTTGTCGTTCAACAAAGAGGCCGTCGATTATGACGACGAAGATCCCATCTGCCTGGATAACCTGGCGCAGGTATACTATCGTTTAGGCAACGATAAGGCATCAGCCGAACCGCTGTTCCGCAAGGCGCTCAAGATCAAACCGGAGTCCCTCGACACGCTATACTTCCTAGCGCAATACGACATCGAGCGCGGCGACGGCGACTCCGCGCGCGAAAAGCTGGAGAAGGCCGCGAAGGGTCGGTTCTCACCGCTGAATTACGCCACGCCCGAGATGGTTCAGCAGGCGTTGAACTCCCTTTAGGTGTATAAGCGTAACATACCCCACTGAACTCAAGGAAGGGACGGAGATTCATGAATCCATATAACCCCTGCCCCTTTGACGGAGCGGGTCAACGCGCTAGCCGGAAGGAGGTGACATCGACCGACAATAACTGCGAGTAGAAGGGAAAATTATGAAACTGAATAAGGTGTTCGCCAAATTTCTGGCGGTGGACGTGCTGTATAACGGCGCGGGGATACTGTCCGGCGCGTTCTTCAACGTATTCCTGCTAAGAGCGACGGGTGACGCTGCGGCGATGATGAAGTTCAACATACTTCAGCATATTGCGCTGCCGTTCGTGATGATCGCGGCAGTGTGGGTATCACGGCGGCTGTCGGTGTCGGCGGCACAGAAAATGGGTTTCGTGGCGCAGATCATCGCGTACTCGACGCTGGCGCTGGGCACGTCCGCTTCGGAACGGGCGGTGATCCCTGCGGCGATCGTGCTGGGCGCGGGAAGCGCGTGTTACTACATCAGCTATTCACCCATGCTGCTGCGATATTCGACAGATTCCAGCAGAGACGCCGGGTTGGCCGCGCTGCACATAGGCGGCGTGCTGCTAACGCTGGTAATGCCGGTGATGACTGGACTGTTCATCAATAGTTTCCAGGATTTGACGGGATATCGCGTGCTTTTCGCGGGATCGGCGGTCGTGGCGGCGGCGTGTCTTTGCGTATCGTTCACGCTCGCCCCTCTAAAGATGGCGGACGGCGGGCGTGGAACGCGATTTTTAGCGAGATTTAAGGAAGCGCTGCGGCTAATGAGGCTGAACCCGCTGACAAAATACACGATGCTGGCGACTGCGTCATACGCGCCCAGACACGCGGTGTTTACGTTTTTCGCATCGCTGCTGGGTTATCACACACTGGGTTCGGAGCGGACGATGGGGTTTGTCGCGCTGGCGGCAAGCCTGGTTGGGTTGGGCGCGTCGGTGATATACGGCAGATTTGTAAAGCCCCAGTCGCGCGGAAACGTGATGCTGATCGCCGCTGGGGTCCTGGGCGGATGCGTCGGATTGATTATGACACGGCTGAACATCTGGACGTGGGTGATATACTCGATCGGCGTTGAGGCGACAGTTATGTTCCTGGATACACCGCCGCTATCGGCGCATCTGGCGGTGGTGAGCAATGACCCCGGACTGGACGCACTTACGCCAGAGGTGACGGCGATCCGCGAGTTCATATACACGGCAGGGTATGTATTAAGTTCACTGCCTATATTGTTTATGTCTGATCCGGCTAGATATGCCGGAGCGATGCTGCTGGCTGTGGCGGCTGCGCTGACTATACCGGCGTTCTGCCTGAAGGCGATGTCACGAAGGTTGGAGGCGTAGCAGTAGGGGTAACTACCGCATCTAGCGAATAACGTCGAGCGCACGCAATAGCGGGAGGCTGGCTTTGCGTTGCGTAACACTCAACGGGACGCTCGGCTGTCCGCTGCGGCGGGACGCTGTTCGGTTTGCGAACCGAATGCGCTTTTAAGTTTGTAGCGCCCCGCCACTATGTTGTGGGATGACTATGGCCTTATAGCGTTTTTATTGGCGGGGCGCAGGGTTGGAACGTTGGAACGAGGAACGCCCCCCTTCCCCCCGATGGGGGTAAAACGGGGGTTTCGGGACTCTGTCCCGGACCCTGCGAAGGGCTATCCGCCCTTTCGAATCCTGACCAGGCTTCGCCTGGACCATCGT
>JAISBH010000010.1 GCA_031266295.1 Oscillospiraceae bacterium
CAACACTCTTGTACTACCAGCACCGTCCCCGTTGGCGTAAAGCCCTGGTATCTACGTCTCAAACCTCTCATTCACCTTTACCTTCGACGAATAAAACTTCACCTCTACCCCGTACAACAGCGTATTCCTGTCAAACAACCCTGGCGCAAGCCTGTCAAACGCCCTCAGCGCCTCTATGATCGACGTCAAATGCCTCGATGGCAGCGCGAACGACAAATCCCCTGGCACCGCCGTCGTCAACGTCGGCAGCGTCGTTGACTTGCTCAGCCTGTCGGGATTCGTCCGCCTCCCATGCATCAAATCCCCCAGCCTCTGTACCATAATCGGCCCGCCTGTCAGCATATTCGCCAGCTGCGCTATGTACCTCCCGTACTCAATGGGCTGGTTAAACGGCTCGGTGAACCTTGTCGAAACCAGCACCGCAAAATTGGTATTCATCGTGTGCAACCCTGGGTCGGCATAACTATGCCCATTCACTACCGCCAACCCTCCCTCATAATGCTCTTGAGACACAACCCCGCCTGGATTCATGCAGAACGTGCGCACCCTGTTTTCATACGTGTCGGCATAGTAAACCAATTTCGCCTCATATAAATGTTTTGTCAAGTGATCCATTATAGAATTAGGCACTTCTACTCGCACGCCTATATCGACCTCGTTGCTCCTCGTGGCCAGCCCTAACCGCTGAATCTGTTTCGTCAGCCAGGCCGCTCCGCCGCGCCCCGGAGCCGCTACGATTTTCCGCGCCTTCAGCGTCCTTACCGATCCATCCTGCTCGGCGACAGTCACCCCCGTTGCATGACCATCCTCCACCAACAGTTCCTGCGCCGTCGTTCTCTCAAAGAAATCTATCTTTACTACTAGCGCGTCGTGCATCGCTCCCAGCACCTTCGCCGCGTTCTCGGTGCCCAGATGCCGCACGGGACACGGCACCAGCCGTATATTGTGCCTGCTTGCCTCGTACGCTATCTCATCCACTTTGGGCGTATTCAGCCCGTGCACCGTCTCTGGCGCGCCGAACCGCAGGTATATATCGTCCGCGTGCTTGATCAGCGCCATCGCTTGCTCATGGGGAATATACTCGGTGATGTTCCCGCCAACCTCGTCCGACAATGAGAGCTTGCCGTCGGAGAACGCGCCCGCCCCAGCCCAGCCATGTACGATCGCGCACGGCTGACAGTTAACGCACTTGCCCGTCACTCTCGCGGGACAACTGCGATGCGCTATAGCCCTCCCGATATCCAGCATCGCTACTGACGCGCCTGGTTGCAGCTCCATCAATTCGTACGCGGTGAATATGCCCGCCGGACCCGCACCGATAATTATAACATCATAGTTTTTATCCTGTATGCCGGACACTTTCATCGCCTCCGTTCATTCAGTCCGCTTACCCGCTTATATTCCTCCATTTTGCCCGTCTTGTCAAACAGCGCCTTCGCGTCAACACTTCGCGGAATATCGTTTTGCGGATTGATGACGCTTGACAGGGTTATAGTTAATGGCGGATAATATCGGCGGCGGTAAAGAGGCAAGGGGGGATTCGATGCGGGTAGAGCTAAGCAAATTAGCGAAGAAGCAGCTTTTCGCGATGAACGAGCCGCTGCACGGGCGCATTCAGAAAGCTTTGAAAGATTTAGAATTGGAACCGCCCAAAGGGGATGTAAAACCACTTACAGGGCGTAAGGGTTACACACGCGTTCGCGTAGGCGATTATCGTATTCTGTTTCGAGCGGACGCAGGGATTATCTGGGTACACACGATAGAGCCGCGCGGGCAAGTCTATAAAGGGGGTAATTAGCTGTGGCGGAGATTCGGCAGGAACTGCATGGGTACGTCGACGCGATGCCCGAAAAGAGTCTTGAAGCAATACGCGCGTTTTTCCGCGCGTTTACCGAAATGTTTCAGACAGATGAGGCTTTAGTATGGGAGACAGACTTAACCGAAGAAGAAATAGCAATTATCGACGCAGGCGAACGTGAACGTGCGGAACACCCGGAATCGTATACCAGCCTGGACGACTGCATCAAGGAATGGGAAAAACTGCATAAACATTGACACATTGCCAGGCGTGGGTCGTCGGCGGTAATTCGCGGATATGTGAGCGGCACAACCTGCCTCACAAACTTCACTTTGGTGACTATTCAACCCGCTTATATTAACAAATCCCGCGCCGCGCATCCATGCCGCGTCCAACACAACGAGAGGTTCAGGCTTAGCCTGAACCTCCACTGTCCTTGATGCTGCCTGCAATGAACCATACGCGCTAAACGACCCGCAGCGCCCTCGCCAGTTCATCTATCTCATCGAATGTGTTGTAGAACGATATCGACGGCCTGACGGACGACTCCACACCGAACCGCCTCAACCCCGGCTGCGCGCAGTGATGCCCGGCCCGAACCGCTATCCCCGCCCTATCGAGCGCCTCGCCGACCTTCACGTCCTGAATGCCGGCGACGTTAAACGATACGGCGCAGACGCGGCGCGCCTCATCTCCGCCGATTATGCTCACGCCTGGCGCGCGCCGCAGTTCATCTATCAGGCGGGACATCAGCGCGTCCTCGTAGCGTTCGATAGCGTTCATGTCCAACCGACGCAGATAACGCAGCGCCTCCGCGAGTCCGACAGCCCCCGCTATGTTGCCCGTGCCCGCCTCGAACCTCTGCGGCGGAGCCTGATAGCGCGTCGATTCAAACGTTACGTCCTGTATCATGTTGCCGCCGCCCTGGTACGGCTCGCCGCGATCCAGCATATCCGCCTTGCCGTACAGTACGCCTATGCCGGTAGGGCCTAGGGCCTTATGGCCGGAGAACGCGTAGAAGTCGCAGCCGATTGCCTTGACGTCGATGGGCATATGCGCCGCCGACTGTGCGCCGTCAACGCATATCGGGATATGACGCCGGTGCGCGATGGCCGCCGCTTCATTCACGGGCATGACGGTTCCCAGCGCGTTGCTTACGTGCGTCATCGATATGAAGCGCGTTCGCGGCGTTATCATCCTCTCAAACTCGCCCAGCATCAACTGACCGCTGTCGTCGACAGGGCACACGGTCAGGCGCGCGCCGCGTTCCTTCGCGATCAACTGCCAGGGCACGATGTTCGCGTGATGCTCCAGCGCGGTCAGCATGATCTCGTCGCCGGGTTTCAGGTACGGCTTGACGAAACTGTGCGCAACCAGGTTCAGCGCCTCCGTCGCGCCACGAACGAAGACGATCTCCCGCTGATCGGCGTTGATGAAGGATGCGGCTTCACGGCGCGCGTCCTCGTAGGCGTCGGTTGCGCGCGCTGCCAGGGTGTGCGCGCCGCGATGAACGTTGGAATGCTCGCGCGAGTAATAGCGCGCCATGCGCTCAATCACGCAGTTGGGACGCTGGGTCGTCGCGGCGTTGTCCAGGAATATGATAGTCCTGCCGTTCACGCGTTCGGAGAGGATTGGGAAGTCGGCGCGTATCGTCTCAACGGGTATGCCGCCTACGCCGCCAATCAATATACCATCGCTTTTATGCGACAATAAACTATCGACGTACAGCGGCTCGCCCCACATCTCGTTGGCGAGGCTCTCAAGCATGGATTCAAACGACTCAGGAGCGCGTGTCATTGTACACCCCGACGTCGACGCCAGTCAGGCACGCCAGCGCGTCGTCAGATAGTACGGCGACGGCGCAGTACAGGTTCAGCAGGTATGACGATACGCCGTGATCATCTATGCCACGGAACCGAAGAGACAAACCCCGGCTCTGCTCGTTGGGTACGCTCGCCTGATACAGTCCGACCACGCCGCGCTTGGCCTCGCCGGTGCGAACCAGGAGTATGCTGGTCTTGCCGCCGGAACCATGGGGGCGCTGTTCGCCGTCGACGTAGAGTTTGTCAGTCGGGACGATGGGCACGCCGCGCCACAACAGGAAGTTGCCGCCGTGCAGCTGCGCCGTCTCGGGAGGCACGCCGCGTTTCGTACACTCACGCTCAAACGCGGCCAGCGCGCGAGGATGCGCCAGGAAGAACGACGGCTCTTTCCACACCATCGACAGCAGGTCGTCCAGGTCGTCGGGAGTGGGCGCACCTTTGCGGGTCGGGATCTTCATGCCTTCCGTCAGGTTGTTGAGCAAGCCATACTCGGGGTTGTTAATCAGCTGGGTTTCCTGCCGCTCCTTCAGCGCCTCGACGGCCAGCGCGATCTGTTCCGCCGTTTGATCGTAGGGTACGCTCCAGCTGTCCTGTATGCGCGTATCCACGTTGACGATGGTGGAGATACAGCTAAGCCGCTGTTCGCGCGGCTGGGTCTGATACGGGATGAAGCCTTGCGGTATCTCGTTGCCCAGCGGATCGTCCTTGCTGCATAGGGTGTCCGGCTGTTCGTTGTCCTCGTTGACCCGGTTGATGCGGTAGACCCCGGTGGGCAGCGCCTTGAAGTCCAGAAAGCGCGTGGGCCAGCGCGGTGACAGCGCGCCGAACTGCGCCCGCGTTTTTGTAATATCCGCTAATTGGTACGCGGCGTCCGGTTCCAGCGCGCGCACATGATACAGCGGTACCGTGCGGTTGGAGCCTATTTCATTCGGTTGATTATACGCCATGGTGCCTCCTGCGCGGGCGTCAGTCTCGTTTGCGCCCTTGCTTACAGGATGGCACGATAATTGGCAGAATATTCATTTGTCCGGTGTGCTGGGATTAATACTCCACCCCGAGCCGCCTCAGCGTCTCCACGACGTAGCTCTCCCGGTACGTCTCGCCGGGATTGCGTCCCAGGTAGGATTTGTAGAATTCCTCGCACGCCTGTTCGTATGGAATGTCGGCCAGTTCGGCAATTACGCGCGTTGAGCGGTCGATCAGCTTCTTGTTGGTCGGCAGAACCTGTATCATCCAGTTTGACCATACGCGGCCTATCTTGGCCATCGCGCCCGTGGACATCGTGTTGAACACCATCTTGACCATCAGGTGAGTGGGGAGGTCGAGAAGCGTGCGGGGCAATGACACGGGAATGTCTATGCACTTATTACAATCCTCAGAGGAAGAAAGGGTTCCGAGCCGCAGCCGTATCTGATCGTCAAAGCCATCCGTCAGATCGATGGGGGCGTTAGGCGAGGGCATAGTGGCGCTGCTGTTTATATCCACCCAAACCAGCCGCGACGGATGGCGCGACACACGCGAGTCGTCGCGCTCCCAGCCGACGCGGTAGTAATCTAGTTCGCCGCTGCCCACTGAGGGAGGATTGTCGACGATGGATCGCGCCGCGCCCATCGCGATATAATCCTCGCGCGTCCAGTCCAGCCCCTTTACCGGGCGGTGCAGTATGTGCTGCCACGCGACGGAGGAGGGCACAGTGGGATCCTTGGCGTAGGCCCAGCTGACGGGGGACTCGGTATCGTTCGACTTGCGGAACGGAGGCAGCGTGAACGTGGGTTGGCGTTCGGTCGTGTCGGTCGTAATGTCCTGCAGATAGTCGTGAGCGAGGTAGGTGATAAGGCCGTTGCTGGAGTAGGTATCGGACTCATAGTCGAGTATCTTTGAGAGACCCTCGAGGGCGGAACCGCTGGACAGCTGGTCGAGGAGGGATGTAAACGCATCGGCGTAAGTCTGAGGTTCGAGCGCCGACACACCGACGACAGCGCGTTCGTCGGCCGACAAGTGATCGTCGAGCCATGATTGGATGGCCAATTCCTGCGCCGCGCCCGCGACCAATAATTCGACAGTAGTCACCTGCATACGAGTGGAACCGGCGACGGCCATGTTACCGACATAGAGCGGCAGTTTGACGATGCGCTCACGCTCGAATACCTTGCGGCAGCGTTCGAGATGCTCGCAGAGTATCTCCTTAGGGTTGCAGTATAGGTAGTACGTAGACAGGCCGAGGTTGTCCGCCTCGATAGCGGAACCGTTGACGCTGGCGGAGAGTCCGCATTCGGAGAGGATCAGCGCGACATCGCCCGCCTTCACGCCCGCGTCGCGCACCTGTCGCGCGCCAAAGGTCATGTAGTCCTCGAAGTTCTCGACGGAGCGCACGACGGAGCGGTCGCCGCCGGTCATCAGACTGTCGGACAGTTCGCGCAGCTTGATGAACTCAGCGGCGCGCAGCGGCAGTTTGGATATCTGCTCCGTCCAGAAGCGCCGCCAGGTAGAGTCCAGCTGCAGCGCGAGGCGGCCCGACGCTCCAACCGACGATATGAGTATCCTGCGCCCCTCTTCCATCGCGCGGCGGATATCGCCAACCATGTTCTTGAACGCGTCGGACTTGAAGCAGCCGGACGCAACGCCCGATATGAGGCAGTCGGCCTTGAGCAGGGTTTTGACGCCCTCGGCTGTGTCGCGCTGGATGGTCTGGCTCAAGCCGCGGGTGAGCGGGTTGGATTGCTCGGTGGGTATTACTCCCAAATGGAACTGGGATTCATTTCGACAAAAGTTGAGGGCGGCCGCGCGGTAATCGATCGAGTGGGACATATACGCCTCCTGTTTGGTTGGATTTATGTTGTTCATTCTACATGAACTCCGGGGATTTGAATAGTCCAACACGTTTCAAAGCGGCGTCGAAATCTACAAAAGGATGGGCGAGAGGTACGTGAAAATCGGCGGCATATATGGGAAAACCCGGAAATGCAAGAATTCAATTGGCACATATTTAGCATTGCCAATTACAACCAAACGTGGTATAATGTGGGAGTTGGGCAGGAGTGAGCGGTGAGGAAGCGGGGTGATGCTGGATGATGGCGGAGAGGGCTAGACGTATGAGAAGGGTTTGCGCGGCGGCGTTGGCGGTGTTGATAGCATCGGCGGTATTGACGGCGGGCGGGTGCGCCGTCGGCGAAGGGTTCGACGGTTTACCGGACGGATCGACGGCGGACGAGGCAGGCGTTAGCATACATATGGCGATAACCAACGCGCTGAAGGGCGGCGTGGATCAAACCCAAACCAGCCTGGGGCTGGCAAGGTTTAAGACGCAGGCAGACATACTGGGCGTCGACCTGCTGCTGGATCTGGGTGATTTGTACTACGGTAATCCGTTCGCGACTATGACGGGCGGCGAGAGTCTCGCGGATGTGATCCGCGAGGTTGGTTACGATGCTATGTTGTGCGGGTGGTCGGACTGGGGATATGGCGTAGAGAAACTGCGCGCGCTGGAGCGGCGGTCGATGGTGCCCGTGCTAGCGTCTAACGTGGTGAGCGCGGAGACCGGGGAGGCGTTCTTCGGCACACCGTTTATAATAAGGGATATCGACGGCGTAAGGGTGGGGATATTCGGCGTGATCGATCAAGCGCTGAACCGCTGGACGTCGAAAGCGGTATATGAGCAAGTGCGGTTCCGTGATCCAGTGCTTGCCGCGCAGCGCGCAGTGAGCGAGCTGGCAGAGCGCGGATGCCAGGTGATTATATGCATGTCCAGCGTATCGTGCGCGGAGTTGATTGCGCGGAGCGTTCCGGGGTTGGATGCGGTGTTGGCAGGCGGCGAGGATTGGACGGGGTTGGATTACGGAGAGGACGACGTGCTGAGGGATGTGCCCATCATCACTGCGCAGACGGGGCTGGAGGACTTCGCGTCGCTGGAGCTGACGATGGATCCGGAGCGGCTGCATGTAGAGAGGGTAGAGACGCGGTGGTATAGCGCGGCGGATTATGCCGATATAGTGCCTGATCCGGCGGTGGATTCGGCGATAGCGTCGCGGATGACCGTGCTAACGCCGCTGTTCGGGGAGATATTGAATGTGACGCCGGTCACGCTGCGCGCGATGGATCCGATGGATCCGTATGCGGAGGCCGAGCTGCCAAGGCTGGTGACAGACGCGTATAGAGAAAAGACGGGTGCGGACGCGGCGTTTACGTTTGCGGCGGCGACGCTGAAGGATATACCGGCGGGATCGATTACGTATGGGCAGCTAATAGAGCT
>JAISBH010000032.1 GCA_031266295.1 Oscillospiraceae bacterium
CGACAACCCTCATCGCCCCCCTAGGGGGAGATGTTGCGGCGCGCAGCGCGAAGCGGGCGCGTATCCGCAGAATCCCGAAGGGATTCTTACCGATCTCCGCAGCGACAGAGGGGGTTCCCAGCGGTTGTATCCGATAGTCTATCTCGTAGCGCAACCCGTCCCTCCGTTCCTCCGCTCCAAGCCCCGGGGGAGGTCGGGAGGGGGACGTGAGTCCCCTTCACGAAGGCGCGGATGCGCCGTGTGCAGGCTTGAGACTCTTTATGAACCCTTCTATTCTGTCCATGCCCCTGTCTATGTCCTCCAACGACACTGCGTATGATAGTCGGCAAGTATCCGGCGCTTCAAACGCCTCGCCGGGGACTACAGCCAGGTGTGCGTGCTCCAGTAGCAACGCGCTCAGCGTCATTGCGTCAGATATGGCGTTCCCTTCAAACGACCAACCCAGCATTCCTCGGATATTCAGCATCACATAGAACGCCCCCTTCGGCGTTATGCATGATAATTCCGGTATTGCGCTGATCCTGGCCAGCATCCGCTCGCGCCTCTGCTCAAACGCCTGGCGCATCCGCTCGATACTCTCGGCGCCGTTATTCAGCGCCTCAATGCTCGCGTACTGCGCGATGCTGTTCGGGTTGCTCGTCGCGTGGCTCTGATATGCCCCCATCAGCTTGATAACGCTCACAGGGCCGGCGGCATACCCTATCCGCCAGCCGGTCATAGCGTATGACTTCGACACGCCGTTGACCAAGATCGTCTGCGACTTTATCGCTTCGCCTAGCCCGGCTATCGAGTAATGCGTCGCTCCGTCAAATACCAGTTTCTCATATATCTCATCCGCTATAATATAAAAATGCTTCGCTACCGCCAATTCCGCCAGTTCTTTAAGCTGCTCCAGCGGCACTACGGAACCTGTCGGGTTGTGAGGCGTATTCAGTATCATCGCCTTTGTGCGCCGCGTTACCGCCGCCGAGACGCGCTGCATCGACAGGCTATACCCGTCGCGCTCATCCATAGGCACATAAACGGGTTTACCTCCCGCCATGCGCACCATCTCGGGGTAGCTGACCCAACACGGCGTGGGTATTATAACCTCGTCGCCGGGGTTGACGACTGCCAGCAGCGCGCCCAGCAGCGCCTGCTTTGCGCCGTTGGATATGATGATCTGCTCCTGCGAGTATGTCAGGTCGTTGTCGCGCACGAGTTTGGTGCAGACAGCCTGCTTCAACTCGGGTATGCCGGTAGCGGCGGTGTACCTGGTGTAACCGCTGGCTATGGCCGCGCGCGCGGCATCGCATATAGCTTCCGGTGTGGGGAAATCCGGCTCGCCTGCGCCGAATCCGATTATATCAATCCCGGAGGCCTTCATGGCCTTCGCTTTGGTGTCTATCGCGAGAGTCACCGATGGCGCTATCTTCTGGCAGAGCGCCGACAGAGTTAACGGCATGGCGGGTTTCCTCCTAGTAAATGAAGTCTTGATAAATGCCTCGAAACTCAAACCCGATACCAATTCGACGGGCAGGTATGAGGTTCCTGCTTATTCGCCGAAATAGTTTGGCAAATTCAATATAAATGTGCTGAAAATGAATATCCATCCGATTCGTCTTTCAATTGCGGCGCACAGCGCGAAGCGGGCACGGACCCGCAGAATCCCGAAGGGGTTCTGCGGGTCCGCCGATCAGACCAATCGTTTGATCGCGTACAGTATCCACAGATGCGCCGGATATATCATGTAAAACCACTTGCCGCCGCCGAGCCACCGCCAACGCTTGCGCGTCGGTATGAGTATCAGCGGCAGCGCGCACACGGCCAGCGACTGCATCCTTATTGAAGAACCCAGGAAGCTGCCGACAGTCATGCTCGTTCCGCCCCAATAACGCAGCACAGCATAAAATGGCGAGTTGTATGCTGCGCCCATGCCCCATGCCGCGCAGAACAACGTGAATCCTATTGAGAAGAAGAATGGGTTCTTCCGCAGCATGTACATCGTCAGAATGCACGCCACGCCCCTGAATCCATAATCCATCCTATAAAAACAGCTGATTAGCAGCGCGAGTATCGGCGCCTCGAAACGACCGCGCTGTATGCCCGCAATGCCTATCAAGCCCAGCAGCAGCGTCACGAATATATTGAAGTCCCATAGGCTGTGATTCAACGCAAGCATAAACGCAGGCTGCGATACTATAGCCAGCACGAGCAGCCGAAGCGCATACTTGCCGATGTTCTTCGTATAATCCGCGCCGACGACCATACACCAGCAGAACAGCGGGAACGACACGCGACCGATCATCCGCAGCCCATAATGGCGCGGAAAGAATATCTCCGCCGTGTGATCGATGATCATCGTGATCATCGCAATACACTTGAGCAGGTCTGTATTCTCATTAAGCCCATACCACGGCCTATCCGGACGCGAGGTCATTGACTTATTGAGTGATCGGGAGACTGAACCGGTCAAAGCGGTCAGACGGTTTATAATCATCATATGGAATTCAGTTTCTGCCCTTGAGGCGTGTCCTCGACCGTGTAACCCTTCACCTTTAGTTCGGCGCGCAGACGATCGGATTCCTGCCATTGCTTGGCCTTGCGTGCCGCCGCGCGCGCGTCGAGCAGGGCTTGCACATCCTTCGATATGCCGCTTTCGGCGGGTTTGGCAACCAACCCAAGCACGTCCGTCAACGAGACGAACACATCCAACCAGTGTTGTATCGCTGTTTTACCCGCGTCGCCCAGGCTGATGTTGATGATCCGCACCAGTTCGAACAGCGCGGCCAGCGCGTCAGCCGTATTCATGTCGTCGTCCATCGCCGTGATGAATTGATTTCGCGCGGCGTCGACCTCTGCGGTTGCGGCATCGTCGCCAGGCTGAGCGTTAGTCGGCGCGTGATCCAGCAGGAACAGAGCCCGCGCGCGGGCCGCATACAGTCGTGCCAGCGTGGATTGAGCCTGTTTCAGCTGCTCCTGGCTGTAATTGAGCGGACTGCGGTACTGCGCGGACAGCAGGAACAGTCGCACGGCCTCCGGGTCCACTTCCTTGATGATGTCGTGAAACAGCATGAAGTTTCCCAGTGACTTCGACATCTTTTGGTTGTCGATGTTGAGCATACCGTTATGCATCCAATAACGCGCGAACGGCTTGCCTGTAGCGGCCTCGGATTGCGCCAGTTCGTTCTCGTGATGCGGGAATATCAGATCGGATCCGCCGCCATGTATGTCGAATGTCTCGCCCAGGTATTTCATCGCCATCGCCGAGCATTCGATATGCCAGCCGGGACGACCCGCTCCCCATGGACTATCCCACGACGGTTCGCCGGGTTTTTTCGATTTCCACAGCGCGAAGTCCATCGGGTGGCGCTTACGCTCGTCTATGTCCACGCGCGCGCCGGATTCCAGATCGTCCAGGTTCTGGCCGCACAGGCAGCCGTAGGGCGTGAATGACTGCGTGTCGAAGTATACGTCTCCGTCCGCGGCGTAGGCGTGGCCTTTATCCACCAGTGTTTGTACCAGCGCGATAATTTCCGGTATATGCTCCGTTGCGCGCGGGTGGAATGTCGCGGGACGCACGCCCAGTTTGGCCGCGTCCTCGTGGTAAATTTTGATGAACCGTTCGGCAAGTTCCGCAACGGTGATGCCTTCCTCATTCGCGCGGCGGATCATCTTATCGTCGATATCGGTAAGATTCTGCACGAATGTCACCTTAAGCCCGCGAAACTCAAGATATCGCCGCAGCGTGTCGAACGTGATGAACGCGCGCGCGTTGCCTATATGGAAATAATTATAAACGGTTGGGCCGCACGCGTATATGCGAACCTGTCCGGGAGTTAGCGGGGCGAAGTCTTCCTTCACGCGCGAGCGCGTATTGAATATCTTCATAACTTATACCCTCATATCTCGTAATAGTCGCCGGAATCGTTAGGTATGAGCGCGGACGGGTCGTCGTACAGATCGAACAGATCGCAGCCAATCTCCTTCGCGCGCTGGCGGAGACGTTCTTCAAGAAGGTCGATGCGTTTAAGCAGCAGCGTCATGCGCTCCTGCACGGGGTCGGGCAGGTTGACTTGATCCAGGTCGACGCCGACGCGTTTATCAGCCTTGCGCACGATGCGGCCGGGGTTGCCGACCACTGTGCAATCGGAGGGGACTTCGCGCAATACGATAGAGCCCGCGCCGATCTTGCTGTTGTCGCCCACCTTAAACGGGCCGAGCACCTTCGCGCCTGAACCAATCGTGACATTGTTGCCTATTGTAGGATGACGCTTGCCGGTATCCTTGCCGGTGCCGCCAAGAGTGACGTCTTGGTACATAGTCACGTCGTCGCCGATCTCGGCGGTTTCGCCAATTATCACGCCCATGCCGTGGTCGATAAAGCATCGCCGGCCGATCGTCGCGCCGGGGTGGATCTCTATACCTGTTTTGTGCCGGACGCGCTGGCTCAGCCATCGTGCCAGTACCGGGTGCTTGGGGTTGAGTTTGTGGGCGACGCGGTGCCATGCCAGGGCACGGACGCTGGGATAACACAGCAATACCTGCCAGAACCCATGCGCCGCAGGATCCCGGTCAAGTATCGCGCGTGCATCCTCGCGCAGCCGCTCAAACATTAGCATCAACGTCCCCTTTCATACTTAGGGTAGAATAAGGCAGAGTGCAAAGGCGACCGCCGGACATGGCGCGCGGCATATAAAAAACCGCCGCTTAATTATAACGCGGTCGGTTGAAGTATATGCGACTGGTATGGAGATGTCAAGGGGAGGGCTTGTGCGCTTTTTCTACACCGGGAGTCTCCCCTCTGTGCGGCGCATCCGCGCCTTCGGGAGGTGCGCTACGCGCCCTCGCTACGCTCAACTCACGTCCCCCTCCCGACCTCCCCCGGGGCTTGGAGGAGGGCACTGAAAAAGTCCTTTGATCTTGCAGATAACCACAATATGTGCCGACATTTTTATGTAGCAGCACAAGATGTA
>JAISBH010000039.1 GCA_031266295.1 Oscillospiraceae bacterium
TATAGGCTTATCGTCGCCTGCAGTAATTGTTTCATTGTCATAAAAATTAAATGGGGCGTTGATAATCTGTGTACCTGTTCCACCATCATAGTTTTTCTGCACAGCTAATGCCGATACTGGCAAAAGAATGAGTAAAAAAAGGCAACAGGTTAATGTAAAATACCGCATCTTATTCACCATTTCACTTTTGTCTACTCAATTACTTCTAACAACCCACCAGCCACAAATCCCAGTACACCCCTGTATTCAACATAGAACCATAAAGTTACATCGTCGCGTCTGTTATCGGGGTCGTACTCACTAGTCATAATTTGGTTAAAATAAGGTAGGATTGTTCCTTCTGGAATTTCATAGACAAAATCATCCTTATTTGCACCAAATCTATGCGGTGTTAACCGAAAATTTGCTGGACCTTTACCTTCTCTTTTTACCCTAACATAGCCTTTAAGTTCGGGTTTTGCATTTAGCGTTTTTTGCAAATCGTAAAACGTCGTCTCCACTGAATTCCCAGTTTCAGGGTTAACGATTGTAATTGAATAATCGTTTACTGTAACTGGTCCATTGAAAATCTGAGAATTTGTCCCACCATAGTTGTTTTGCATAGCCAAAGCAGTCGTCGCAAGCATAAAAACTAGACATAGAGTTGATCCAATGATCTTCTTAAACATTCTTGTAAAGCTCCTACTACTGATAGCGAACCCATTCATAACCCAACGTCATCATCATTTACAAAAATCAATCATAGGCACGGCTTCGCCCTGCACACTTTTTAGTGTACCTTAAAAGAACCTCGCCGTATAATCCGCGATCACCCATGGCACAATCCGTGGCCGCTGGGCTTTCCTGCTTCTTGTGAAGCCCACTCATAAAACCATATTGCCATCAACTTATACGTATCATACAATACTTTCCCATATTTGTCAAGCGTTTCCATGTAAAATTCGGGGATTTCAGGGTTGAGAATCAGCGCAATCATTAGGTCGGATTCTATTCGCTGCGGCGGGACGCTGTTCGGTTTGCGAACCGAATGCGCTTTGAGTTTGTGGCGCCCCGCCACTATGACGTAAGTTGTCAACTACCTTACATTATTTCACTAGCGGGGCGCAGGGTTGGAACGTAGGAACGAGGAACGACCCTGCGGGGATCCTGGGACTCTGTCCCAGACCCTGCGAAGGGCTATCCGCCCTTTCGAAACCTGACCAGGCTTCGCCTGGACCATCGTGATACACATTCCACCGGCTTCGGATTGCCCGTTTTACCTGGATAGTCTACCTCGTAACGCAACCCGTCCCCTCAGCCCTCATCGCCCCCGCAGGGGGAGATGTAGCCGCAGAGACAGAGGAGTGCCCACAGTTGTACCTGGATAGTCTATTTCGTAACGCAACTCGTTCCCCCAGCCCTCATCGCCCCCCTAGGGGGAGATGCCGCCGCAGCGGCAGAGGGGGTTCCCCAGAGGGGGGAGGTCGGGAGGGGGATCGCAATTGAGCGTAGCGAGGGCGCGCAGCGCACTTCCCGAAGGCGCGGATGCGCCGCGTCGCCGCAGCGACAGAGGGGAGGCTCCTAGCGCCGCAGCATCAGAAGTGGCGGCCCCACCTCGCATCAAAAGACATACTCATACTCCCCTGCGGCTCTCACCAATTCCTCGCGAAACCTCGGATGCGCAATCGAGATCAGCCGCTGTGCCCGCGTGCGTATATCCTGTCCGCGCAGATTCACCGCGCCAAACTCAGTCACAACCCAATCCACGTCATTGCGCTGTATCGATACCGCAGCTCCCGGTCTCAACACCGGAACAATCTTGGACTGCTCCTCCCGTTCGCCCGTATCAGGATTCTTCACACTCACAGTAGAATACAACGCAACAATCGATCGACCGTTCTTAGACCTCTGCGCACCTATGGCCATGTCGCTCGCACCACCTGTCCCGGATATCTGCCTCGACCCTATGCTTTCCGAGCAGCATTGCCCCGTCAAATCCACCTCGACTGTCGTGTTGATCGACACCATATTATCGTTTAACCCAACAACCATCGGATCATTTACCCACGAACCACTGCGCATCAGCAGCGCGTCGTTCTTATCCATAAAATCATACATCTCCTGTGTGCCGAACGCGAACGCGAACACCACCTTGCCCGGCTCCAGGTTCTTTCTTAATCCGTTCACCGCTCCCGCCTGCATCAGGCGCATGATCCCGGTCGTCATCATCTCGGTATGAACGCCCAAATCCCTCTTATCCATAATTGATTTGCATACCGCATTGGGGATACCCCCGATTCCCACTTGTATAGTATCGCCATCGTTGATCAACCCGCTTATCGTCGCGCCGATCTCGATATCCCTTTCATTCAGCGGCGTATCCTCCAGCACAGGCAGACGGTAATCGCACATGATTATATGATCCACCCGTTCCAGCGGCACGCGGCTGTCTCCGCGCACAGTTGGGATATTCGGGCTGCATTCGAATATAATCTTCCGTGCCCTCTCGCAGATAACCGTTTCGTATTCGTTGCTGCTGCTCAGGTACACATACCCGTCCTCGCCGGGCATCGACGCCGACGCGATGAATATATCTGTGGCGATCGCGTCGTTGCGCTTTCGGCCGGAATAATGCAGGCAGTTGGGCACGTATGACACGCGCCCTGTTGGATGCAGCCGCCTTAGCAGCGGTGAATGAAACAGACTGTGCAGCATGAACGACTTCTTGAGGTATCGCTCTTGCATGAACTCAAACTCTATCGTGGGTAGGCAGCATGTGACGATCACGTCCTCTACGCGGCCCGCGATCGTATGCAGCTGGGAAAAGAATGCCTGAGGCTGGGACGCGGCCATCGCGGACGTGATGTTCATCCCGCTGGCGACCATGTCCAAGGCTTGTTCAACTGTAATAATCTTGTCCGAGTAGTCAGTCATCGCTGCCTCCAAATGGTTATGTTTAATGAATCAAGCATCCCGGATTATATATTCAACAGATAAACAGCTGTATCCTTCAGCACGGCATATGGATTCACTAGCAAAAAGGAGCAGGCCTTGACGGAAACTTGACGAACAAGCGGGAGCCATAGCGAATAGTGTTAAGTATCAGCGGAGGTGCGATTGCGATGGATCGTTATGTTTACGATATGGATCAAGAGCCAGACGAGCCGAGAGAATCCTTCTCCGGCTGGATGCGCGCGCCCTGGCCGCCGATCCCGCTTAACGAGGAGACTTTTGAGCTGTATGGCGAACCATATCAGCATGAACAGCCATACGCCCCCGCCGAACCGGATTACCGATACCCGGTCACGGACGCCCGCAACAGCTATCAGTCTGAACACGTTACATCCGCTTGGCTGCCGCTGGAGAGCCCGTACGGCGCGCGGTCCGGCGAAGTGATACCGCACACAGCTGTTTATCAGCCGCGCACCCCGCATCCGAACGGGCAGTTCGAAGGATACATAAGCGGGTTCAGCGATTCGATAGATCAAACGGAGCCTCGCGGCGACCGTGTCAAGCCTGTCTTCCCGCTGCCGCCATACCCGCCAATCGATTCATGCCCGCCACACCACAATCCCCCACAGCGGCGACCGCCTCATCCGGTTTACCCGGTTTGTCCTCCGGAACCGCCGTTCCCACCATACCCGCCAGAACCACCGTTCCCACCATACCCGCCGGAACCGCCGTTCCCACCATACCCGCCGGAACCGCCGTTCCCACCATACCCGCCAGAACCGCCGTTCCCGCCCTGCCCACCATACCCGCCGTTCCCACCATACCCAACAGGCCCGACTTGTCCGCCTTGTCCGACGTATCCGCCGTACCCGACAGGCCCGACTTGTCCACCTTGTCCGACGTATCCTCCCTGCCCGACGTACCCACCTTGTCCGACATGCCCGACATGTCCACCTTGTCCAACAGGCCCGACAGGCCCGACAGGCCCGACGTGCCCACCTTGTCCGACATGCCCACCTTGTCCGACGTGCCCGCCCTGTCCGACGTGCCCGCCTTGTCCGACATGCCCGCCTTGTCCGACGTGCCCGCCTTGTCCGACGTGCCCGACGATACCCATTTGGCCAACAATACCACCCTGGCCGCCAATACCGCCATGCCCGCCTCCGGGGCCGCCAATGCCGTGGCCACCCGAACCCCCGATGCCGCCTCCATACCCACCGCCATGCCCACCGCCAAAGCCGCCGCCTATGCCTTGGTCACCCGTACCATGGTGGCCGTACCCAAACTGGCCGGGGCCGGAATGGTCATATCCACCATGCCCGCCGTGGCCACCGTACCCACCACCCCAACCGATCCCACCAACCCCGCCATGGCCGCCGGAACCGCCGTGCCCGCCAACCCCTCCCTGGCCGCCAACCCCGCCATGGCCGCCGGAACCACCGTGCCCGCCAACCCCACCACGGCCGCCAACCCCGCCATGGCCGCCGGAACCACCGTGGCCGCCGGAACCACCGTGGCCGCCGTGCCCTCCGGAACCGCCATGGCCGCCCCAGCCGCCATGCCCCACCTGTCCGACGTTCCCCGACGACAAGGACAGCTGCGTTAGCATGATCGCGAGCATAGCCGCCCAGCAGTATTCGCTAGCAATGATCATCAACAGCGAGGGTGAACAGATCCAGAAGATGATAGCGTCGGCGACGTGCCCGGCTGAACTGATCGATATCACCGAAGCCGCACGCAAGCTGATCAAGGATCTGACGGAGATGGAGAAGTACATCGTCGACGCGCTCAACAGTATCACCTGCTTGTGCGGCTGCACCGACATGCCTAAGATCGACATTGATGCGATCTGCCCCAACCTGGTGTGTTAATCACGGAAGAACTGCGGAGACGTTATAATGCGCAGGACGCTATTGCCGCGTCCCGCGCTTAATCTATTGCGGCAATGCAAACGTTCCCCTCCCATATCGTCCCTAGATTAACCCTCTCTGCCGCCGGAGGAACCCCCTCTGTCGCTGCGCCGCCGCAGAGGAGTTACTCACATCTCCCCATAAATAAAACCCCGGCCGCAATCAGCCGGGGTTCCATCCTGTACCAATCAACCCTTATTTCGCTCAAACGGCAGTATCTTGCCGCCAGACAGGGTCGGAGGTCTCATCGCAGCGGGCTTTGCCTCAAGCGCGGCGCGGTATCCAATGTCGAAGTACAGCTCTACGTTGGAGCAGTCCAGTAAGTGCGATCCGGCTGGCAGCTTAATGTTTAGCACGCCGTCGTCGTCCTCGTCTCGCGGGAGATTGCTTGACGCTGCCATCGTCAGCGGGTCCAGACCCGCATCCTTCAGCGTAACTACACGGATGCGCAGTATCTTATCCGCACCTAAATCGCGCAGAGCATCCGGCAGCGTCTGCCAGCGGCACATGCCGCCGGTCAACAGCCGCCCGCGCCAAAGAACGGGTTCACAAAACCCCGGCGCGGTCATCGCGGCGCGCACCGCCTGCGCCAGCGTCGCCTGACGGTTCCAGGCCATCGCGCTAGGTTTATCAGGCAGACATGACGCGAGCAGCTGCTCCTCGCCACTTTCTACATCCCATGTAGGAATAGCTAGCGGCGTCTTCAATTCCGTTAACTTCGCGTCCAATGTCTGCCATCGCAGCACCTTTTCTACGCGCTTCATCGGCAGTATGCCCTGCCCGTCAATGCGGCCGTGGGCGAATAGCCGCCACCCGGCCAAACGCTGTCTCGTCATCCAGTCGCCGGCTTGTTTTATATCGCGCACAGCCGAGCGCAGTCCTTCTCCGCGCGCGCCCATCGCGAACAGCGCTGCGACCCACGCCCCGCACCCGCACCCCGCGACCGCATCGGGCGCCGAATGTTTATCAGCCAGCGCGGCCAAGGCCCCAGCCTGCGCCGCGCACCGCGCGCCGCCGCCCTCCAGGGCGATTCCGAGCATCAGCATCCATCCCTTCACAAGTAGGGCGCTAAAGAGCAAGGCGCTAAAGCGTCCGACTATGGCGTCCAACTATGAATAGACGCATTGTTTGCTATCAAAAGGTATTGCGCCGGAACGGGCGATATGCATCAAACCCGTTCGCCGAACCGTTATATACGCGGGATGTCGAATTCAAGCAGCGGAGGTGATCCGCATTAACACATCGCCCGCACCGAACCGACAACGTCGGCGTCGCGAACAGCGTGAACCGATCAGCGCGCGAACTGTTGTCAACGCCGCGCTGTTTGTCGCGCTTATAGTTATGCTGATGTTTGCAGTCGCGCTGTCGTTCCCCGCGTTGCGCACAGCTCTCAACGCGGACGTCCTGTTGGGGAAACTTCCGCCCACCCCCGCCGTGCTGACGACCAGTGTGCGCGTCGCCGAGGTGATGACGTCGAACAAAACGACGCTGCCCGACGAGACGGGCGCGTTTACCGACTGGATCGAACTAACCAACATCGGAACCGACGCCGTCCCCCTGCAGGGTTACGCCCTGTCGGATCGTGACAACCGAACGAAGTTCATATTCCCCGACGTTACTATCGCGCCCGGAGAGTATATGATCGTGTTCGCGTCCGGCGCTGAATCCGTTGATCCCGATAAGCCGTTGCACGCGGCGATGCGTCTATCCTCGGCGGGGGAAACGCTTTACCTGATTGACGACAATGGCGTCGTCGTCGAGTCGATAAGCATCCCTGCTATGGCGGCCGATGAATCATATGCCCGCTCCGGTACGCGATGGAGCAAGACGTCCTCGCCCACCCCTGGCTTTGAGAATACCCCCGCCGGACGCGAGGCGTTCCTATCGTCCGTCACGGCGAATTATTCGGGACTGCAGCTGAATGAGCTGATGGCGTCCAACGCCACGACCCTGACGGACGAGGACGGCGACTACCCCGACTGGATTGAACTGTTCAACAGCTCGCCACTTACGATCGACTTGAGCCGCTGCGCGCTGAGCGACAATCCCGCGCAGCCAGTAAAGTGGCGTTTCCCCGAAGGCGCGGTGATCCAGCCGTACAGCACGTATGTGCTATTCGCGTCAGGCAAGTCTAGACCGTCTGCGGCGAGGCCGCACACCTCGTTCAAGCTGCGCGCGGATCATGGCGTTGTGATACTGTCCGACTTGGCGGGCAATGTGATAGACTCCGCCGAGTACGATAACCTAGGCGCGGACGCCGTGTGGGCGCGGCGACGCAACACCGACCCTTGGGAAATGACCACAACGCCCACTCCCGGCACGACCAATCCATAGCTGATTTCGTATCAAGGAGGATCTTGATGACCTATATCTGCAAAACCCGCCTGCCCAGGGCATACGGGCGGCGCACGGTCGTATGGATTACGCTGCTGCTGTTCGCGCTGTGCGTGATGCTGCTCATATCCGCCGTTAGCGCAAGCAACGACGCTGCGGTACCAGCGTCGAGCGCGGCTTTGTATGAGAATGCGGTATTCCCGATAGAAATCAGCGAGATAATGTGCTCGAACGCGTACGCCGTACCCGACGACAACGGCGAATTCTCCGATTGGATAGAACTGCGCAACACAAGCGCCAAGCCTGTGCCGCTCAAGGGCATGAGCCTGTCGGACAGACCTGGCCGAATCAAGTTTGTATTCCCGGATATTACAATTGAGGCTGGCGCGTACCTGGTCGTCTACGCCTCCGGTTCGAGCGCGCTTGATCCCTCGAAGCCGCTTCACGTGCCGTTCAGACTGTCGGCGAAAGGCGAGACGGTCTACCTGTTCGACGCGGCGGGCGAATTGCGAAGCTATGTCACGTTCCATCAAATGAACAGCAACGAATCATACGCGCTAACCGAAACGGGCGAATACGCCGTCACCGCGCAGCCTTCGCCCGGCTATCCCAACACGCAGACGGGGTATGAGAGCTACCACGCAGAGAGCACGGTCGAGTACGGCGTGATAAAGCTCAACGAGATCAGTTCGCGCAACCGTTCGGCCATAGTCGATGAGGATGGCGACGCGTCCGACTGGATTGAGTTGATAAACGAGCGCAATACCCCCATGTCGATCGAGGGCTACGCGCTATCTGACGACGAGTCCCGGCTGTCGAAGTGGGTGTTCCCCAAGGGCGCGTCGATCCCGGCGAACGGCGTACTGCTGGTGTTCGCGTCGGGAAAAAACCGCACCGATCCTAACGGCGAGCTGCACACCAGCTTCAAGATCGACGGCGAACGCGAGGCCATACTGCTGACAAACCCGCGCGGTCAGCTTATCGATCACACCGTGCCGGAGCTGGTGCCTAAGGACGCGTCATGGGCGCGGTCGCCTGATTTGTCTCAATGGGAGATAACGCATCAAGCAACGCCCGGTCAGCCCAACACGCTCCAAGGCGAAAACGCGGCCGACGAGGCTCGGTTGTCGAAATCAGGCGGCGGGTTGCTGATCAGTGAAGCCATAGCTTATGCTAACGGAATGCCCACGCCGGATGGGACGACGTCATTCGACTGGGTGGAGATATATAACAATAACGATTATCCCGTGCCGCTGAAGGGCTACGGGTTGAGCGATTCGCCGGGCAAACCACGGTTGTGGCAGTTCCCCGACGTGACGATCCAGCCGGGGCAATACCTATTGGTCTATCTGTGCGGCAACGCGAATCCGCCCGCCAGCAGCCAAGCGCTGTACGCGCCGCTGAAACTCAGTTCACTGGGCGAGGTCGTCACACTGGCCGATCCGTTCGGTAACGTGATCGATCGGTTGGTGCTGCCCGCGCTGACTGAAGGCACGTCATACGGACGCGCGTCCAGCGGCGGGTTGGTCTACTTCGACACACCAACGCCCGGCGCGCGCAACAACGAGGGATTCATGGGTTACGCGAAACAGCCCCTAGCGGATACCGCAGGCGGTATGTATCCCGGCCCGATAAAGGTATCGATTCGGCCGCCGACAGGCGCGACTGTGCGCTACACCACCGACGGTTCAGACCCAACGCTTGATTCGCCCGCGTATACCGCCGCGATTCCTATAGAGCATACGACAGTGCTGCGGGCGCGAGCGTTCCAGGATGGGTTAAGGCCGTCGCCGATAGTGACGAACACATACTTCATCAGCGTGTATCACACCCTGCCGATGGTATCAATCGTCGCCGATCCTGCACTGCTGTGGGATCCGTCGACGGGGTTGTACGCCGGCGACTATAAAGAAAGCGCGGAGGAGAAAGCGCCATATATTGACATGCCGTACTGGAAGAAGCCGCGTGTGGAGGGGCATTTCGAATACATTGACCCGACCGGCGAGCGTCAGGTATCCGAGAGCATCGAGCTGAGTCTGAACGGTCAATACAGTCTAGATATGCCGCAGAAGAGCTTCAGGGTATCGGCCAAGCCGCGATACGGCTCAGAAACGCTAAGATACCCATTCTTTCCGGATTTGCCGTACACGCAGTACCACGCGCTGATACTGCGCAACGGTGGGCAGGACGGCAACTACACGCGCATCATCGATGCGATGCAGTCAAAGATAATGAGCTGGTCTGACACGACCGTATATCATATGCCGTCCAGGCCGGTAATGGTGTATCTGAACGGTGAATACTGGGGGCAGTATAATCTGCGCGAAAGGATCGACACGGAGGCGATAGCTCAGTACGAGGGCTGGGATGATCCTGACAATGTTGATCTGATAAAGGGTTCAGGCACGGTGATATCGGGCACGATCGACGAGTACAGGAAGACGCGCAACTATATCCGGGATAACGATCTGAACGATCCGGAGGTATTACGCCGCGCGCTGGACATGATCGACGTGGAGAACCTGTTTGATTACTATATATTTGAGATATACTTCGGGAACACGGACGCGGGCAACATCAAGTTCTATCGCAGGAATGCGCCGGGTGAGAAATGGCGGTGGATTGTATACGATATGGATTGGGGGATGTTTGATTCGTCGCGGGATGGATGCGCGATATGGCTGGATCCGAAGGGTGCGGGCACGATGGATTACGACAACGTAATTATACGCAAGCTACTAAGCGTGCCGTACTTGAGGGAACAGTTCCTACGCAGGTATGGGCAGCTGTTCCAGACGGTATTTGTGCCGGAGCGGATGCTGGCGCTGGCGAAGGAGATGTCGGGGGAGATTGATCAGGAGATGCCGATGCACTTTTACAGGTGGTCGTTCGACAATAATTGGGCGTTAGGCAGTGAAGCGCCGCGCAACGCTGAAGGCGCGTACGCGTACTGGAAGTCGCGGCTAACGCGGCTAGAGACCGTGATAAACAAGCGCAACAACCTAGCGTGGGGTCACGTGCAAGCCTGGTTCAGTTTAACGGAGGCGCAAATGGAGGCATATTTCGGCCCGCGCCCGGATTGAGGGGAACGAACCCCCCTCTGTCGCTGCGGAGAGCGGTAAGAATCCCTTCGGGATTCTGCGGATACGCGCTCGCTTCGCGCTGCGCGCCGCAACATCTCCCCCTGAGGGGGCGATGAGGGTTGTCGGTTACCACGCGGTTTGCAAGCAGCGGGGGACCGGTTGCGTTCCGAGGTAGACTATCCAGGTGAAACCGGTTATCCGGAGCCGGTAGATTGTGTATCACGATGGTCCAGGCGAAGCCTGGTCAGGATTCGAAAGGGCGGATAGCCCTTCGCAGGGTCCGGGACAGAGTCCCGAAACCCCCGTTTCACCCCCCATCGG
>JAISBH010000140.1 GCA_031266295.1 Oscillospiraceae bacterium
CCCGCCCATCCGGCCAGCTCGTCCACCGTAAAGCTGATCCGCGCCGCGCTTGATCAAGGCAAGCTAGTATGCGTGCCGCGCATACTAGCGGAACCGGGACTGATGGAAGCCGTCATATATAACGGCGGATCTCTGCCGAGCGGCAGATACGGCATTCCGTCGCCGTCTGACGCGACTGTGGTCTCGCCTGAATCGATTGATCTGATTATCGTCCCCGGCCTGGCGTTCGATTTTAGCGGCTCTAGAATCGGGCGGGGCGGCGGGTATTATGATCGCTTTCTTGCTAGGTGTCCAGCGTATCGTATCGCGCCGGCGTTCGAGTGCCAGGTGCGCGATCATATCGACGTCAATCCATGGGATCAGCGGATGCACGCGCTCGCGCTGCCGGACGGTTTGATTGTTATAGGAGATAGAGTATGAGTCAGAATGGTAAGGGCAGTTCGGTTGGGCGACGCCCGCGCGGAGGGGTTGGCACTGTCGCGCTGAAGATACTGGGTTTCACCGCCGTGCTGGGGTTTCTGGGGCTGATGTTCGCCCCGGTGCTGATGAGCGATAACGCCGCGCTGCGCACTATCATGAACGTCGCTACGCTGCTGGGTGCGGGCGCGCTGTACTTCCAGCTCGGAGCGTCGGCGGGCGAGGACGACTGCAAGACGGACTTCCTGCGCGTTAAGGCGAAAGCCATTACCCCGGACGCTTTGCGCGCTCCGCAGGCATACTCGCGCGGCAAAACGCTGCTGGGCGCGCTGCTGGGCGCATCGCCGTTCATCATATTGGGCGTCGTCGTCGCAATTAATGCCGTTCCGTACACATACACGCTGCAAGATCTGCCTAGCTGGCTGAACGCGTACATGCGTCAGCCGGACGTGGGCCGTGCGCTGGAGTATTACAACCGTGAGATCGTCACGCCGATAACCGACTGGCTGCGCATCGGCGTGCGGTTCGCGATACTGCCGTTTGTGTACTTGATCGCGCCGATGGGCGACGAGGCGTCATTGCTGCTGGATCGCTTCAGTCCGCTGCTGATGCTGCCGCTGCCCGCGTGCTACGCGATCGGCTACTTAATAGGACCTGCACGATTCGATAAGACTCGCAAGTTCATCGAATCCGTGAAATCCAAACCACGCATGCGCCTGAAAAAAAAGGTACATGAAGCACGCAAACGCAAAGACGATCACAACCAGCTTATTTAACGGATGCGAATTATAGGCGGAACCGCTCGCGGACGACCTCTGGCCGCGCCGGACGGACGGGATACGCGTCCTACGCGCGACATGGTTCGCGAGGCGCTGTTTGACATCTTGACCGGGCGCGTGGAGGGTGCGCGGGTGTTGGATGCGTTCGCGGGTTCAGGCGCGCTGGCGCTCGAGGCGATCAGCCGAGGCGCGGCCACTGCAGTAATGGCGGAGTGTTCGCCTAAGGCTGCCGCCGTCATCCGGCGCAATATCGCGGCTGTCGGTATGGCCGAGCACACGCGGCTGATTGCGATCGAATGGGAACGCGCGGCGCGAACCCTTCACTCTGAAGGTGCGCGCTTCGACTTGATTCTGCTAGATCCGCCCTATGCCTGGCCGGACGCACGGGGGTTGTTGGCCGTTGCCGCGACGCTGGCCGCTCCCGGCGCGTGGATTACGCTGGAGCATGGCCGAGGCGATTCGCCCGATCCACCCGACGGTTTGACGCTCGTTAAATCGCGTTCGTACGGCGATACCACGCTTAGTTTTTATGAGGTTCCAGAGACTTTGGGGCCATAAAGGATAGTCGTTATGAGCGTATGTTTGATACCCGGCAGCTACGACCCGATCACACGCGGGCATGTGGACGTCATACAGCGCGCCGCTGTTTTGTTCAGCGACGTGGTCGTCGCGATACTGCGCAATCCGGAAAAGCCCGGATGGCTTACGTGGGATCAGCGCGAGGCGCTGGCGAGGGCGGCGCTGTCCGGTATTCAGGGCGTGAGCGTCATTCAGTTCGAGGGATTGGCGGTGGACTGCGCGCGCGCGAGCGGCGCGCGGGTAATCGCGCGGGGGATCAGGTCGATCCAGGATTTCGAGTATGAGGCGGCCATGGCGCGAGCTAACCGCGAGTTGTCGGGCGTTGATTCAATCGAGACCATATTCCTCGCGGCGGATCCTTCGCTTGCGCACTGGTCCAGCAGCGCGGCGCGGCAGCTGGCGGCGTTCGGGGGGACGCTCGCGGCTGTTATACCATCCGGATCGCTGGAATTATTAACGCAATATATACTAGATATGCGCAGAACGGCAAGGGGGAAGAGTTAAATGGAGATGGAAGTTTATAACCTGCTCAACGAGCTGGAGGGTATGCTGGAGAATTGCAGGAAGGTGCCGTTCGCGGCGTCGTACATGATCGACCGCGACGCGGCGCTGGAAGTGGTGACGGCGATCCGCGACGCGCTGCCGGTGGAATATCGCGACGCGCTTAATCTGGTGCGTCAAGAGAGCCGGATCATCCAGAACGCGACACGCCAGGCTGACGGCAAGATCGCGGACGCGGACAGCCAGGCGCGAATGGTGCTGCAAGAGGCGCAGGACAAGGCGGATCAGCTGATAGCGGACGCGGAGTCGCACGCGAAGGAGCGCGAGTCTCGTGCGGCGGATCAGGCCAACAGGACGCTCGAGGCTGCCGAACGCAAGGCCGAGGAGCGTACAAACCAGACGGCTATACTGAAGCGCGCGGAATCGCAAGCCAACGAGTTGATTCAGAAAGCGCAAGGCGACGCCCAGCGCGTTTACTTGGCGAACCTGGATTACTGCGAGGATCTGTTAAAACAGGTCGAGGACAAGGCCATTGAGATAGCGGACAAACTGCGGCAGAGCCGAAACGAACTGGCGGAAGGGCGATAATTCTTGCTGTACCCTTCTCTGTCGACTGCGGGCGGCGTCTCTCCCTAAGGGGACGTTGGTTACGCGTTTAATAACCAACCCTCATCGCCCCTTTATATATCGACGCCGCCTCAGCGGCAGAGGGAGAGATTCCTCTGCCTCTTATAATTCCGTATGAATGCGTATGCCCGGCAGCCTTGCCGCCAGCGCCTCGCCGAACGGACGCGCCGTTCCGGCGACCGACGACCCCAGCACCACGCACTGCGCGCCTATCTTCACCGCCAGCGCGGCAATCGCCTCCAGCGGTCTATCGTTATGCTCGACGATCATATCCGCGCTGAACGCCCGCGCCGTCCTATACAGAAAATCCAGCGCCTGCGCGTCGTCCGTCCCGCACTCGCCGTATAGCAGCGGCTGATCCATCGGCGCAACATGCACCACCGACAGCTCACCGCTGTCGGCGATTATGCTGCCCGCGCGTATCAGTCTCTCACACTGACGCTGCGCCGTTACGCATACCATTACGCGCATCGGCTTATGTCCGCCGCTCATGATAGGACTCCATCGCCGTGCCGAACGCTCAGCGCGATAACATCGTTGCCATGCGCCGTGATGTTTAGCATGTCGCCGATCTGCCATTCAGGCATCGGCTTCTGCGCGTCCCAGTAGAGCAGCCGCTCGTCCTTCGGATCATCGGCGGCGCCAACGTTCACCACGAACGGATAACAGTCGATCCCCTCACGAAACGTGATCTGTCCGTCGTTCACCCGCGCCAACCGTCCCACAACCGACCTGGACAGCCCAGTGTGTATCTCCCGCATGTGGCGGCGGTACGCCAACACCGGGGTGACCTTCATTCCCCATAGGAAGATGCCCAGTCCCCCAAGTGTGACCGTAACCAGCATCGTCGCCCACTGGATACGCGGCGCGATCGTCGGCATCAGCGCCGCCGCAGTCACGCCCGCGAACACCCCAGCCGCGGCCCACGATCGCTTCAACTGCCTCGACAGCGCCGCCTCATCATCGGCGGTGTATACCGCGTCGGGATTATCTAGCACCGGGAACGTTTGTCCTTTATTCTGCGCCATGTCCATTCCCCCATATTATGATTGCGAATATAGTGCACATACCATAATCAAGACGATTAACACGGGCAAGAGTTTCCACCGAATTGCGCTCTCTTTGCATTGTTCACAATTCTATCGCTATTTGATTACAACCACGCTGGAAGTCAGTGAGCCGTCGCCCTTCCTACGTTCCAGCGACGCGGCGGTAAGCGAGGCAAGCGCCTCCGCTCGCATATCCAACCGAAATACCGGATCATACCGATACCGCCCGACTTTATGGATAATAGGTATCCTTGAGCCTCCTCCTATCATCCTCATCAGAGGCCTCGCCGACTCACGAAACCCCAGCAGCCGCGCGTATCCCGGTTCGGGATGGGCCGCCGCCAGTTCCTTTGTAACGCCCAGCGCGGCCTGCACAAGTATTCGTGAAATTCTGGCGTAGGTATACCGCTTGCACTTCACCCGCGCTATCAGTTCCTCACGGGTTGCCGCAAAGCTGGCGGCGTCCAGTATCCTATTCTCCAACCCTTCGCCGACGTCCGCAGCCCGCTCCAAGGCTTCGGCGGACATTGTCCTCAACATGCCTATTATAAATGAATCCATGTTCGCGGTAAATCTCAACGCGCCGTCCGCGCTGCTGATAATCTCATACACATTTCGCGGCACGTACGGCTTGACCGCGTCAGCATTGGGCAGCATCAAGCGCAGTTCGCTCGCCGACATGACAGCCAATCCATCCACAGCCGAACATGAACGCGGCGCGCGCTGGATCGCGACCGGCCGCATCGCGCTGTTCATCGATTCCAGCGCGCGCCGATACTCCACGCCCAATACCAAGTTGGGCATGTTGGGCAACCCCCGTGCCCGCGCGAACGACTCGCCCCGCGCCAATCTTTCACGCAAACGTTCGACGACCGTCGGCTCGGACTCATCCAGCGCACACGCAGCGTCCAGCGCAGCGATATCCTCGCACCCGAATGACAGCCAGTCGCACACTCCCAGCGCGTCCAACAGCGCAACCGCACCTCGCGCGAACATCTTCGCGTCCCTTACCGCAAACAGCGTCGGCAATTCAAACACCACATCCGCGCCGCTCATCAGCGCCATGCGCGCGCGGACATGCGCATCCAACACCGCCGGTATCCCTCGCTGGGTAAACGCGCCGCTCATCACGCACACGATGTAATCGCATCCCGTACGCGCGCGCGTCTCGCTCAGCTGATACGCGTGTCCATTGTGGAACGGGTTGTATTCGCATACGACTCCGGCGGTCAATCCCATTTTACACGTCATTTGCGACTGAACAGTAAACGTTTTGTTACAGCCCTTTCAATTATTACTCCGATCGTGTACAATAACGAGGTTGCAATCAAACGAGTAAAATGTATCACGGATAGGGAGGATTGTCCATGCCGATATTGGATTCCATCAACGAGAAGGCCCGCACGGCACAAAAACACATCGTGCTGGCCGAAGGCGGCGAACCGCGCACCGTTCAAGCCGCAGCGCGGATCACCCGAGACGGATTGGCGAAGATAACGCTGTTAGGGGATCCCTCGACGATCAAGGCCGAGGCCGCGAAGCATGGCTCCGACATCAGCGCGTGCGCGATAATCGATCCCGAGACATCCGAGTTGACGCCTAAATACGCCGATGCGTTGTATGAGCTGCGCAAAGCGAAAGGCATGACACCCGAGCAGGCCGCGAAGCTGGCGAAAGATCCCCTATACTTCGGCACGCTGATGATCAAGCTGGGCCACGCTGACGGCATGGTCACAGGCGCTGTGCACTCGACTGGCGATGTGCTGCGCCCCGCGCTGCAGATCATCAAGACGAAGCCCGGCATATCGGTCGTCTCCTCCTGCTTCCTGATGGAACTGCCGGATAATCAATACGCGCCGGACGGACTACTGGTGTTCGGCGACTGCGCCGTCATCCCCGACCCGAGCGCGGATGAGCTGGCGGCGATCGCCATAGCCAGCGCGGACACGGCCAAGACGCTTGGCGGATTGGATCCCAAGGTCGCCCTGCTCTCCTTCTCCACGAAGGGCAGCGCGAAGCATGACCGCGTCACCAAGGTGCAGGAGGCCACGGCGAAGGCGAAATCCCTCGCGCCTGATCTCAAGCTAGACGGCGAGCTGCAGGCTGACGCTGCACTGGTCGAATCCATAGGACAGCTGAAATCCCCCGGCTCCCCAGTAGCGGGCCGCGCGAACGTGCTGGTCTTCCCCGATCTGGGCGCGGGCAATATTGGGTACAAGCTGGTTCAGCGCCTTAGCGGAGCGGAGGCATACGGCCCGATCATACAGGGTCTGGCCAAGCCGGTCAACGACCTATCGCGCGGCTGCAGCGTTGGCGACATAGTCGCGATGACGGCTATCACAGCAGCGCTGGCCGCAGCCGAGTGAGGGTGAGTCATATGAATATATTAGTAATAAACGCCGGATCATCCTCGCTCAAGTATCAGTTGATCGACATGACTACCGAATCGATTCTAGCAAAGGGATTGTGCGAGAGGATCGGCATCAACGGATCGAATATCGAACAGAAAGCGGGCGGCAAGCTATACAAAAAGACGCTGCCGCTGAAGAACCACGTCGAAGCGTTCGGCGCGTTGGTTGACGCGCTTACCGACGCAGAATATGGCGCAGTGCCCGATCTATCGTCAATCGGCGCCGCGGGGCATCGGGTAGTGCACGGTGCGGAGGCATTTACCGGCTCCGTCTTGATAGACGATACCGTCATGCAGGCGCTGCGCGACAATATCCCGCTCGCTCCGCTGCACAACCCCGCGAATATAATGGGCATTGAGGCGTGCCGCGCCGTTATGCCCGACGTACCGATGGTCGCGGTGTTCGACACCGCGTTCCATCAAACGATGCCGCGCCGCGCATACCTATACGGCCTGCCGTACGAATACTACGAGCAGTACAAGATCCGCCGCTACGGATTCCATGGAACCAGTCATCGCTACGTGACGGCGCGCGCCGCGCAGCTCCTCGGCAGACCCATCGAGCAGCTCAAGCTAATCTCGTGTCACATGGGCAACGGCTCGTCGTTCGCGGCTGTGGAAGGCGGCAGATCCATCGACACGACGATGGGCCTGACGCCACTTGAGGGCCTGATCATGGGTACACGCAGCGGCGATATCGATCCGACCGTGATAGAGATGCTTATGACGTCTACTGGTATGAGCTTGGCCGACGTTATGTCGGTTCTCAATAAGAGATCCGGCTTGCTCGGACTATCGGCGGGACTGTCCAGCGACTGGCGCGACGTCAAGATCGGCGCGCAAACGGGCAACGACGCCGCGCTGCGCGCCGCAGAAGTGTTCGCGTACCGCGCGAAGAAGTATATCGGCGGATATATCGCCGCGATGAACGGCTGCGACGCTATCCTGTTCACTGCGGGTATAGGTGAGAACGACAGCTTCGCGCGCGCGTTGATCCTAAAGGGCATGGAATATCTGGGCATAACGCTTGATCCCGAGCGCAACCAGACGCGAGAGGAAGCGCTCATCAGCGCGGATGAAAGCCGCGTGAAGGTGTTCGTAGTGCCGACCAACGAGGAACTGGCCATCGCGCGCGATACCCTCGCGCTAACTGGTACAATTTACACCCGATACCATTCACCCGCCATCGAAAGGAGCCTTGTGTGAACGAAACGAGCGACCAGAATCAGAACGGCCAAAACACGGACGAGCAGCTGGGCCATCCAGGCGCGAAACATGGCTCGTCGAAGATGCGCAATTGGATAATCGGCGGCCTAGCGCTCGTGTTTATCATCGCCGTAGTGGCAGTCGTCGTGTGGATAGGCGTACGGCAGGCGCCCGTGTCCGACCCTGTCGTGATCAATATGAAGCCGACAAACGTAACCCTCTCTGAAGCGGCGGTGTACTACAACTCGATGCTCGACGACTACGCGCAAGAGGGGTACGATACAACTGATCCAGACGTCCTCTCCGAGATAAAAACCGGCGCGCTGACCGCTCTAGCTCAGCGCAAGATCGCCGATCTCAAGATCGAGGAACTGCAGCTCGGCACAATAAGCGAAGAGGACCAGCTCAAGGCTCAGCAGGACGCGGAAACTGAGTTCGAGAACGCTATAGTGATGTACGCGCCGTTCTTCCAGAATGAGGACGGCACGCTGACCGACGCGGAACTGCGCGCGGCCGTGGAGGAATACTTCAACGAGCAGCAGATAACGCTTGAGAATGTGAAGCAGTATTATCTGTCCGACATGCCTACGCAGAAATTGCTGGAGAGCATCTATGCGGATGTAACTATATCCAACGAGGATATAGCGGCCGATTACCTGGCGCGAGTAGCCGAGCAGAAGGAATCGTACGAAAACGACGTATTGAACTACGAGGTCGAAAGGGAATATTACGGCACGGACATGGTGTATATGCCGCCTGGATATCGAGGCGTTCGGCAGATACTGCTGGCCGCGCCCGAAGACCTCCAGGCCAAGCTGGATACGCTGCAGAGTGAATTGAGCGTGCTGCAAGAGGAGTTTTTTAATCTGAACGGAGGCGCTGCACTAAATTCAGGCGTGGTCACGGATCCTGCAGTGCTGCACGCGCCGACGCCTGATCCGGCAGCGGTCGCGGCGAAGAGCGATGAGATTGACGCGAAAGCCGCCGAGATCGAGGAAACGCGCGCTGGAATCCCCGCCGCGCTGGAAGAGCGGATTCAGGAAATTCGCGATAAGCTCGAGTCCGGCTCGACATTCGCCGAGTTGATTGAGCAGTACGGCGCCGATCCCGGCATGACCGAGGAACCGGCCAAGTCGGCAGGTTATCCAGTTCACGAGCAGTCGATCATATACGACGAAGCGTTTAAGAATGGCGCGATGGCGCTTGAGAACATCGGAGACGTCAGCGAGCCGATACTCTCGTCGTTCGGCGTGCACATCATTGAGTACACCCGCGACATACCCGAGGGCGCGATAGAGCAGACCGAGGCGAGCAAGGCCGCTTTCCGCGACGAGGTTCTCATCAACAAGCAGAATGCCGCGATCGACGCGCAGTTCGATATCTGGACGAAGGAGTATGAGGTTGTGCTTCATCCGGAATTGCTGCAATAAGAACGGATACCGGGGGACGCGGCGCATCCGCGCCTTCGGGAAGGGGACTCACGTCCCCCTCCCGACCTCCCCCCGGAGCTTGGAACGAGGAACGAGTTGCGTTACGTGACAGACTCTAAAGCATAATCGGTTGGCCGAAACCGATGGATTGTGTGCAAACGATGGTCCAGGCGAAGCCTGGTCAGGTTTCGAAAGGGCGGATAGCCCTTCGCAGGGTACCGGGACAGAGTCCCGTAAACCCCCGTTTTACCCCCATCGGGGGGAAGGGGGGCGTTCCCCGTTCCAACCCTGCGCCCCGCCAGTGATAATGCTATAAGGAAATTGACAACTCACACCATAGTGGCGGGGCGCCAGTAATTTGAAGCGCATTCGATCCGCAGATCGAACAGCGTCCCGCCGCAGCGGCTGTGCGGCTGCGATGCACGGAATCGCGGCGCACATAATCGACCCTTACGCTCTTACGCAATGGATGCAGGAATTATACTATATTACATCACAATTATTACGCCACCGTTCCGCTTCTGTGGCGGATAAGCCTGTCGATGATATCCTGCGTGGTCGGCACGGCCTTGAGGCGCACGGGCCTCTTTAGCTCACCGCGGATCAGGCGCAGTTCGGCGGTGAGATCGACGTATTGGTCATATATGTAGTAGATGACGAGAACGATGCCATCGTCCTGGATCATCGTGATATGGACATGAGGGTTCGCCGACATCACACCGCGTATGAACGCGTCGCGTTCCAGCCGCATCAGTTCCCGAGCCTGCGCCTGAACGCGCCTGCTGCGCGCCGACTCCTCCTG
>JAISBH010000154.1 GCA_031266295.1 Oscillospiraceae bacterium
ACGCCGCTAGAATGGCGAGGTGCGACGAGTTCGTCCGTGCCATGCCGCAAGGGTACGACACCATAATCGGTGAAAACGGCTCCGCTCTCTCAGGCGGTGAGCGCCAGCGTATATCCATCGCCCGCGCGCTGCTGAAAGACGCGCCGATCGTACTGCTGGATGAAGCCACCGCGTCACTTGATCCTGAGAATGAAACACAGATTCAGGAAGCGATTTCAGCGCTGGTGAGAGGCCGTACCGTGATCGTGATCGCACACCGTTTGCGCACGGTCGTCGGCGCGGACAAAATTGCCGTGCTGGAAAACGGGCGGCTTATCGAAGAGGGTTCAGGCAGGGAGTTGATAGCGCGGAACGGCGCGTTCGCGCGGTTGTACAGAATTCAGCAGGAGAGCCTGAATTGGGGGATAGGAGGGTAACGCCGGGAGACTCCCCTCTGCCGCTGCGGCGGCATCTCCCCCTAGGGGGGCGATGAGGGCTGTCATCTACTATGCGGTTTGCAAGCGACGTTGCTTGCGTGCTATGTGGTAACCGACAACCCTCATCGCCCCCCTAGGGGGAGATGTCGCCGCAGCGACAGAGGGGGTTAACCCCGACGACCGCAGCGACAGAGGGGGTTAACCTCGGCGGAGTGGAGCAGTTTATGTTACCTGTTTTTAAGCCACGCCTTCATCAGCGCAATCTGCGTCTTGCCGTCGGTGATCTCGTTTGATAAAACGCGTCGTACAGCGGCCGACAGATCCACTCTATCCAGCGCGATGCACTCGTTCTCGTCCAAATGAACGCCCCGGAACGTAAGGTTCCTCGCGAGGTATATGTGGATGCGTTCGGCATCGTACGCGGGCGTTGGCAGTATCTCGCCCAAATCCTCCCAGTCGGAGGCCTCGTAACCGGTTTCCTCGGTAAGCTCGCGCTTGCCGCACGTCAATGGATCCTCTCCCGGCTCCAGCTTGCCCGCCGGAATCTCTAGCACGACCTCGCCGACCCCGTAGCGGAATTGGCGGATCAACAGAGCGTTACCCTCGTCGTCGATAGCCAAAACACCGACACCGCCGGGATGCTCGACTACCTCGCGCCGGATGGGTTTGCCATAATTGTCAAGCGCGTCGTCTACGCGAACGTTGATTATCTTCCCGTGGTATATCTCATTGCGGGATACGGTCTGCTCGATCATGCCGCGCCTCCTTGACCTTTCTGCGTGGATTGACTATACCATCAAGGCGCGGGTTTTGTCGAGACGATCGGCATATGAGCAGGATCGAAAATGGGTTTCGTCATGCCGCGTGGCGCTGATCCGACGGCATAATGCTCGTAAGTCTTACCGGCTTCGGCTAGTCGCCGCGCACGCGTGGCTTCAGTGTCCGTTCCGTCGGGGGACGCGTCGACAGTTCCGTTGCGGGTTTCAGATACCTTTATCCCAGCCCCGTCGAATATAGCAAACGTGAATCGCCCTCTAGGCATATCCGCGCCGACGCCCATCACGTTAGCTTTGATACTCAGCGACGCGGCTTTAGGCGGCGCCGCGCTGACGAACGCCGGATTGACGCCTGGAGCCTTGGACGTGACAGGTTTGCCGGGAGTAATGGGTTTAACAGGCTTGGGGATAGGCCGTTTGCGCGGGAGGGTGGCTACCTTGATAGCGGCGGAGCGCTTCCGGTTGGCGTTCGGACGGCTCTGTAAGGCGGCGGGTTTCTTCTTTGGCGGGGATTTTCGCGCGGATGGTTCGGCGGATTTCTGGTCGACGGGATCATGGCCTGCGTCTGGGCCGACGGATCCATGCTGGCCGGATTCGCCGTCGGTATCCGCCGCGTCAGGATCGGCGCGGGTGAACACTGGATACCCTTCCGGGTACACCGCCTTCGATTCAAGTATACCGCCGCCAACGTCGGCGATCGTGATATGAACCGGATATGACCCGCTAAGCGGTTCTACGCCGTCTTGGTCCAGCTGTCTCATCGTGTAGTGGAATGTGCCAGGCTGATCCAGCTCAAGCGGAGGGAATTGGACTATCCCATCCGATGTGTTAACTGCGCGCGCCTCGGGATATCCTGACGCGTCATACAGAGCTAATGTAAATTGGCCCGCCTCAAGGGGCGCGCCCAGCATGGTTATAGACGCTGACGCTTCCGCGCTCATTTATCGCGCCCCCTTCATTGAATCCTGATGATCCCTTCATCTCGCTTTTCCGCACGTGAGACGGCGCGCGGTTTGCTGCGATTCGCGCTTGATTTCGCCTTCGTATCTGCTTTCGATTTCGTCTCTGTTTTCGCCGTTGTTTTTACCTTATCGATCGGTTGCAAGTCAGGCGCGGGCTTAGAGTTGGCCAGCCTCGCCGCGGATTGCAGTTTTCTCTCGATGGAACCGATCTCGCGGTTCAACTGCCTGCCGCGAATGATCGCGTCGATCTCATGGGGATAGAACCCAACGTTCGCGTTCAGCGGGCGGTTAGACGCGATGGAGAGAATCTCGCTCTCTTCGTTCATCAGCGCGAAGGTGAACATTCGCGGCTCCAGCGGCGCGCCGGCCGCATCGGTGTGCGCGATGATCTGAACGCCGCATGGTTCAGGCGCGAATGTATTGATGAACTCGGGGTATTCGTCGACGTACTCAATAGCGACGCCCAGTTTACCGTCGCCGCTGTCAGTCACGATCGCGTTTACGCGGTAGGAACGTTCATCGGCGATCCAGCCGCCGCCCGAAGGCGTCGTCTCGCGCATAATATACTTATATTTGCCGGGTTTATTGATGCTTATCGGCGGAAACGTTATTTCGCCGCTACGGATC
>JAISBH010000287.1 GCA_031266295.1 Oscillospiraceae bacterium
GACGCGCTTGACGGACTCTCATGAGAATCTCACATCCATCCTCCCCGGCGAGTCTGTCCCAGATTATATTATGGCTGCGCGCAGCCGCGCGTGCCTGTCCGCCATCGAACGCGCCGTTATTCCTATAGAAAAAATAACGCATTTATAAAACCAATGTTGAAATTCGCGATTAGGCCGATCAACAAATCAGGCTATGCTGCTGACGCATGAAACGTTCGGCAGATCAGCGATGGGTTTTCGCCGCTCGCTAAGGCCAGATCGCGCACAGAGCGCTCAGCGCGGCAATGCGCGGATTTTACGCGTCAAGCAGCATAATAAAATCAATCGATCCGGGCACAATAGCGTCGAGGAGGCGAAATGTCTTGAAAAACTATAACAGCAATACCTGCGGGATCAAACTGGCCGCCGTTGCGGCATTCGCGCTGGTTATGACCGTCATGCTTACCGGATGCACGTCAACGACCGAACTGACCCCCATCGGCTCGCCGTCGCCGTCGCCCGCCGTGCTCAATCCGCTGCCCAGCGTCAGTCCCTCGGTTGGACCGTCCGGCGTCAATCCGCTGGCCAGCCCCAGCGCACAGCCCGGTACCTCTGATCAGCCCGCCGCGCCGACGCTTTCCAATCAGGAAAGCGCGGCGCTAGCCGGACAGTGCGACGCGCGCATCTCCCAGATCAGCGAGATCGAGAACAGCATAACGGTCATGGTGGGAAACGCCGCGCTGACAGGGGTCTCGTTCACGCCTCAGTATAAGGGCGAGCTGACTACGCGCATCAGCGGGATTATCGGCGACAGCGTGCGCACAATCGCGCCATCTATAAGCAGCGTAAAGATAACGAGCGACTCCGACATCACGTCCAGGATCGCCTCTCTGCGCAAGAAGCAGCTGGAAGGCGGCTCGACCGGAGATGTCAAGGAAGAGTTCGACTCTATCCAGCAATCGATCAACTGATGACCGATGATTGCCGATTAATAATTGTTAGTTATTAACTGACGCTCGCTGGGATTAGTGCCTAGTATTGTCAGAATATCTCGACCCGAATCCGCAACACTAATGATGAATTGTTAAACGAAGGGATGACCAGCAATGAGGTTTCAACGCGGTAAACAGGGTTTGGGTATCCTGCTGAGCATACTGGCACTGCTACTAAACTACTCGCCGCAGGCGCGGGCGCTGCGCGATCTGCCAACGGAGCTGACTTTGCGCCAGGGGCAGTCCCGTGAATTGGACTTGGGCCTGCCCATGAGCGTTACGATGGCTGGCGCGGAGGATGAAGGCGCCGTGCTGGCGCTCTCCTCCTCCGACGAGACGCTGAACCGGGCGCAGTCCGTGCGCATTCAGGCTGAGGCTGAGGGGAACGCGAAGGTCAACTTCTCGTTTCTAGGCATGACACTCAAGGCGCTGGACGTAAAAGTCGAACCGGAGCGGGTGATCGTGCCCGGCGGCAGGGCAATCGGCGTCGCGCTGTTTACCAACGGCGTGCTGGTGGTGGGCACATCCGAGATAGGCGGTGCGCAGGGCGGCAGTCCGGCCGTCGAGGCTGGACTTAAGCCGGGCGACCTGATCCAGTCCGTGGATAATCAACCGGTGCTCAGCGCGGTCGATCTGACCGAGCGCGTGAACGCCTCCGCAGGCGACGAGATTGAGTTGCGGTTCCTTCGCAAGGAGCAGCCGATGCGCGCGACCATCCGGCCCGCGCTTGATCGACTGGACGGTTCATATCGGCTGGGCATTTGGGTGCGCGACAGCACCGCCGGTGTGGGCACGCTCTCTTTCTATGACCCTGCGACGCGGAAATACGCCGCGCTAGGCCACGCCATCACCGACGCTGACACGGGCACTAACCTGACCGTGCGTCAAGGCCGCGTGCTGTTCTCACGGATAGTGGACATACAAAAGGGGCTGAAAGGCCAGCCGGGTGAACTTCGAGGCTCGTTCGACAAGGGCGAGGAGAATCAGTTCGGCGACATCCGGCGAAACAACGACTTTGGCGTAAGCGGCCAAAGCGACATCCTAATCACAAACCCTTTGTATCCGAACGGCTTGCCCGTCGGCAGCCAGGCCACCGTGCGGACAGGGCCGGCCTCTATTCTAACCACGCTGGACGACTCCGGCGTTAAAGAATACGCGATTGAGATCACGAAGGTCAACCATCAGTCCGAACCGGCGCCAAAGAGCATGACGCTGCTCATCACCGATCCGGAACTGCTGTCCCGCACGGGCGGCATCGTTCAGGGCATGAGCGGCAGCCCGATATTGCAGGACGGACACATAATCGGCGCGGTGACGCACGTTTACGTCAACGATCCGACACAGGGGTACGGCCTGTTCATAGAGTGGATGCTGAATCAAACAGATGATCTGTGACGATCAACGCGTAACATGAGGACACGGCAATCCGTGTCCTTCATATTATATGGCGATATACATTATCGCAAGGAGGGTCAGCCATGCGCCGCCGCAGCCGCGTTAATTTATTGATTCACCGCAGCCTAATAAAAAACCGGAAAAGAAAGGCAGGATTCGACAAGCGGGTGTCGAACAGTCCTCAGAATAGGCGATTCAGCGGAGGAACAATAATGGATGGGGTTACGCGTGTTTGGATTGCGGAGTCCGATCCGGCGCAGGGGCGGTATTTAGCCGATATGCTCCGTATGTCGGGTCAGTTTGATGTGGTGGGCGTAAGTCCCAGCGGCCAGGAAGCGCTTGAGGCGGTAGAAACGACACAGATCGACGTGCTGCTGCTCGCGCTGGCGCTGCGGGACATGGATGGTTTAGCTGTTCTGGAGAAGGTCGGCAAGAGTTCGCTGATCAGTTACCCGCGCATAGCGGTTATAACTGCGATGGCGGGCACTCATAGCGAGCAGGCGAAGGCGCTGGGCGCGGACGTTATATTCCCGAAACCCGTGGATGAGGCACGGCTGGTGGCATGGTTATCAGAGTCGCTGAAAAACTCGCCCAATGTAGCGCAGTCGGGGATGGAGCAGCGGCGCATGGTGGCTAAAAAAGCGTTGGAATATCTAGATATGTCACCCGACCTGATAGGCTGTCAATATCTGGTGGAGGCGATAGCCATAGCGTCGATGGATCACATGGTCACGCGGCGCATGATGAGTGAGCTGTATCCTAAGCTGGCGGCGATGTTCGATACATCCGTATCATGCGTGGAGCGGTCGATCCGTCACGCCATAGAGGAGACATGGACCAGCGGCAGGTTGAGCGCGGCGGTGAGCTTATTTGGTTATTCGGTCGATCCCAAACGCGGCAAGCCGACAAATAGCGAATGCATTGCGCGTCTGGGCGAATACGTACGCTTCCTGCTTTCGGGCGAGGACGCGCGAGTGATGACGATAAACTAGGGGGGGGGAACCCCCTCTGTCGCTGCGGCGACATCTCCCCCTAGGGGGGCGATGAGGG
>JAISBH010000301.1 GCA_031266295.1 Oscillospiraceae bacterium
GACGCGCTGCTGGAGGCGGGGAGAGGTGACGGACTGATTCCTTGCGGCCTGGGATGTCGGGACACGCTACGCTTGGAAGCCGCGATGCCCCTGTACGGCCATGAATTGACAGACGATATCACACCGCTGGAGGCGGGGCTTAGCCGCTTCGTTAAGATGGGCAAGACGGACTTCGTCGGCAAGGCTGCGTTGGCGGTCGCCGGACCGCCCAAACGATGCCGGGTCGGGCTGCGTATGACGGGACGCGGTATTGCACGCGAAGGTTGCGGGGTGTTTGCTGGCGATAAGGAAATCGGTTTCGTCACGTCGGGCACGCAGCTGCCGACGATGGGCTATGCCGGGGCGATGGCGCTGATCGATGCGGATCACCGAGCGGTCGGTACGGCCGTCGAGGTGGATGTGCGTGGCAGGCGGGTATCCGCTGAGGTTGTAAAACTTCCTTTTTACAGAAGAGCCAAAACTGTATAATATGATAAATATGGGTTATGCGCTGCGTATAACGTCTAAATCTATAGAAGGAGGCGCCCATGACTTTTCCTAAAACCTTGCGTTATACTAAGTCCCATGAATGGATAGAGGATCTCAGCGACGGCGCGTACAGGGTTGGCTTGACTGATTACGCCCAAAACGCGCTGGGCGACGTGGTATTCGTCAACCTGCCTGAATCCGGCAGCGAATTGATATCCGGCGAACCGTTTTGCGACGTGGAGTCTGTCAAGGCGGTGTCAGACGTATATAGTCCATTCACTGGCACGGTGTCGGAGATTAACGAGGTTCTGCTGGATTCACCCGAGAGAATCAACCAGGATTGCTACGCTTCGTGGTTGATCAAGGCCGAAGCGAACGCACCTGGCAGCGACTGGCTGGACGCGGATGAATACGAGGCGTTCGCTGCCAGCGAACAGGGTCATTGATAAGATCAAACGAAGCGTTCGGATCGTTCAGGGGCAGCTATAACGCACGATAGGTAAGATAGGTAAAGGATCGTTGAGATGAGCAACTATATACCCAACCCGGACGCGGTTCAGATGGACATGCTCCGGGTTATAGGTCTTTCCGGAATGAACGGACTGTTTGCCGACATACCGGAAGCGCTGCGTTCCGGCCCGCTTGATCTGCCCGATGGCATGAGCGAACTGGGAGTTCGCCGCGCCGTATCGACAATGGCCGCGCGGAACACAGTATTCCCTACGATTTTCAGAGGCGCGGGAGCGTATCGGCATTACATACCCGCAATCGTGAAAACCGTCGTGTCTAAGGAAACGTTCCTCACCGCGTACACGCCCTATCAGGCTGAGGTAAGCCAGGGTGTGCTGCAGGCTATATTCGAATATCAGTCGGAGATCTGCATGTTGACCAGCATGGCCGCGTCGAATGCCTCAGCTTATGATGGAGCGTCCGCCGCCGCCGAAGCCGCCGCAATGTGCCGCGACCGCAAGCGCAAGCGCACGTTGATCGCCGCATCATTGAATCCCGAGACCATCGCAACGGTCGAGACATACAGTCGCGCGGCGGGCGCTCCGGTGTCGATATTACCCGTCCAGAACGGAACACTGGACATAGATGCGCTGCGCGGTATGATCGGCGCGGATGTGTCGTCCGTGATAGTGCAGTCACCTAACTATTATGGATTAATAGAAGATTGGACCATAATATCAGAGATCTGCCATGCCGCGGGCGCGAAGCTGATTGTGGCGTGCAATCCGATAGCTCTGGCGCTTTACAAGACGCCAGGCGAATGCGGGGCCGACATAGCGGTGGGAGAGGGTCAGCCGTTGGGTATGCCGTTAGGGTTTGGCGGGCCGTACCTTGGTTTCATGGCATGCGTCAAGGGATTGACCCGTCAATTGCCAGGACGCATTGCGGGGTTGACAGTCGACGCGGACGGGCGGCGGTGCTTCGTTCTAACGCTGCAGGCCCGCGAGCAGCATATCCGGCGCGAGAAAGCATCCAGCAGTATCTGCTCCAATGAAGCGCTGTGCGCGCTGACCGCGACGGCTCACCTGGCCGCGATGGGTCCGCGAGGCCTGCGTCAAACCGCCGAACAGTGTTACGCGAAGGCGCATTATGCCGCGAGCGCGCTCGCATCGGCAGGTTTCACAATAAAGCATGACGCTCCGTTCTTCAATGAATTCCTTACAGAGTGCCCGGTCGACGCTGATAAGCTGGAGCGCCGTCTTGAAACCGAGGGTATGCTGGGCGGTTTGCCCGTCGACGGCGGGATACTGTGGTGCGTCACCGAGATGAACACCCGCGATGAAATCGACCGCTTGGCCGCCGTATGCGAGGAGGTGCGCCGTCATGGCTGATGCGTTGAGTGCGCTAAATGCATTGAATAAGGGGGACGTGCCGCTGGTATTTGAGCGGAGCGTGCCTGGCGCGCGTACGGATATGCTGCCACCGCTGGACGTGCCAGAATCGTCGCCGGACGCCGCGCTGCTGCGCAGTGAACCGCCGCTGCTGCCGGAATTGACGGAAGGCGAGGTTTCGCGCCACTTCTCCGCGCTGGAACGGCGCGCGTTCGGCGTGAATAACGGCTTCTACCCGCTGGGCAGCTGCACAATGAAATACAACCCAAAGATCAATGAGGAGATGGCTGCGCTGCCGGGGTTTGCGGACATTCACCCGCGTCAGCCGGAACGCAACGTTCAAGGATGCCTGGCAGTCATTACTCAACTGGAAGGAATGCTTTGCGAAATCTCAGGCATGGACGCGATGAGTCTACAGCCTGCCGCTGGTGCGCACGGAGAATTTACCGGTGTGATGATGATCAAGGCTTACTACGGACGGCTCGGCGACGGTAAGCGGCGCACAAAGATGATCATCCCCGACGCGGCGCATGGCACAAACCCAGCCTCCGCCGCGATGAACGGTTACACCGTGGTAACGATTCCGTCGGATGCAAATGGATGCGTGGATGTAGTCGCGCTTCGCGCCGCCGTAGGCGCGGATACCGCCGGACTGATGCTAACCAATCCGAACACGCTGGGCCTGTTCGATCCCAACGTCGCCGAGATCACCGGCATAGTTCACGGCGGGGGTGGGTTGTGCTACTACGACGGCGCGAACCTCAACGCGATCATGGGCATAACTCGCCCTGGAGACATGGGTTTCGACGTGGTGCATCTGAATCTGCATAAGACGTTCGCAACGCCCCATGGCGGAGGCGGACCCGGCAGCGGAGCGGTTGGTTGCAAGGCGTTTCTGTCGGAGTACCTGCCTAAACCGGGCGTAGCGGACAATAGCGGATCGTTGACGTTTGACAACGACATGCCGCTAAGCGTCGGCAAGGTACGCGCGTTTTACGGCAATTTCCTCGTATGCGTGCGCGCGTTGTGCTACCTGCTGACGCTAGGGCGCGAGGGTGTTCCTCAAGCGGCGTCAAACGCGGTGCTCAACGCGAATTATCTGATGCGGCGGCTCGCCGATCCGGACGAATTCGTGCACGACCGCGCATGTATGCATGAATTCGTCCTATCCATGAAGAAACTCAAGGCTGAAACGGGCGTGTCTGCACTCGATCTGGCCAAAGGCCTGCTTGACAAAGGGATGCATCCGCCGACGATGTACTTCCCGCTGATTGTCGAGGAGGCGCTGATGTTCGAGCCGACCGAGACGGAGAGCCGCGCGACGCTGGATGCTGCGGCGGAGGCCTTCCGCGCGCTGGTCAAGCAGGCGCACGACGATCCCGATTCGCTGCATACCGCTCCTCACGCTGCGCCGGTTCGCCGTCCCGACGAGGTGAGAGCCGTGCGTACTCCGATACTTCGATACGAGACGTGAGTAATATGAATCTATTTGTATACCAGACCGACTGCACAGATCCGTCCCGCAATCTGGCCGCGGAGGAATTGTTATTGAGACGAGTACAGCCCGGCGAGATCGGGCTGTACCTGTGGCAGAATGCGCATACGATCGTCATCGGCCGCAACCAGGACGCCTGGCGGGAGTGCAAGGTGGGACTGTTTGAGTCCGAGGGTGGACATTTTGTGAGGCGGCTGTCGGGCGGCGGCGCGGTCTATCACGATATGGGCAATCAGAACTTCACGTTCGTGGCGCGAAAGGCATTGTATGACCTGACGCGGCAAAACGAGGTAATACGCTTGGCGGCGCGGCGGTTTGGGATCGACGCGGTGCGCAGCGGTCGCAACGACATTCTAGCCGGAGGACGTAAGTTCTCCGGAAACGCGTACTATCAAAGCGGTGATCATTGTTACCATCATGGAACTATTCTTCTTGATACCGACATGACACGGCTGGGTCGTTACCTGCAGCCCCATCCCGAGAAACTGGCGGGCAAGGGTGTTGCCAGTGTGACCTCGCGCGTGATCAACCTGAAAGAATTGTGCCCCGAATTGACGGTTGAAGCAATGTGCGGCGCGTTAATCGGCGCGTTTGAGGAGATATACGCGTCGCGCGCATCGCGGCTGACTTCGGACGATCTGCCCGCCGCTGAGTGGGACGCGCTGACGGCGCATTATAAAGATCCGGCGTGGCGGCTTGGCGAGGCGCGAGTGTATACGACAAGGCTGGCGAAACGGTTTGACTTCGGCGAAATAGATATTCATCTGACCGTCGAAGCGGAAGCGGTTAAGCGCGCGGAGGTTTACTCGGACGCGATGGACGCGGAATTTGCACCCGCGCTGGCGCAAATGTTAACCGGCATTACATACGATCGTCATGCTATGGCGCAAGCGGCAGGATCGTTGGCGGGACTGTGGCCTGAAGAGGCGGGACAAACGCAAGCATGGCTGCTAGAGAACGCGGATGTTTAACGACAAATATCGCCTTACCCGCAAACAGTCCGTCTTTCTCGCCAAGAAGAGGTGGGATGAGAATGTCTACTGCGGCATGAGAATAGAGAATCGCAACGTCACATTCCCGCAGACGAAAACGATACTCGATGGCGTGAACGTGCCGAGCGTATCGCTTGACGACATCCAGGCGATACTCAACATGCGCGACGCGTGGCGGTTTCTCATCAACTCATGGGATGAACCCGTAACCCTGGAATTCCTATGCCGTCTGAATGGATTCATCGCGCGCAACGAAGCCCTCGAATGGGGCAGGCTGCGTATCGGGACAGTAGGCATATCGGGCACAAACTATTCACCGCCCATCCCGATCGAGAAAAACGCGCGGCGGGAACTGTCCGCGATCATCGGCGGAGGGGCTTCCGCTGCCGAAAGGGCGCTGACCGCGTTCTGCTGGGGCGCGCGGTCTCAACTGTTCTGGGATGGCAACAAGCGCACCAGCCTCATGCTGGCGAACAAGATTCTGCTGATGGCCGGAGCAGGGATGCTCACAATAATGGAAGCGCATATGGAGTGGTTTAACGCGCTGCTGACCGATTTCTATAATAGCGGCGATAATGCGGAACTAATGGCATTCCTTTATGAGAAGGCGTTGATTGGGATTGATTTCGGCGGATGATTCCATGGTTTGATGGGTAATCGAGAAACGGCGGTATTCAAAAACAGTCGGCTGCGCATGAGGTGGTTGATAAGTATATTCGTAGCTGTTAAGAGTAGAAATGATTCTACTCTTAACAGTTACGAAGCGGAAATATAGAATTGCCAAAGTGCACGCGGAGAGGGGCTCCTCCCCACATTATGAGCTACAACAATCCCGCTTGATACAACACTTTCGCCTCTTTCCAATACTGCGGATACTTATCGGGAAAGTGTTTTGCATTGGGATGGTCAGTGTTTTTGAATAGGTCGTCTTGCTTGATTTGGCGGTAGATTATGCCGCGAATGATGTCGTGGCGATACGGACGCAAGTCCTCGAACTTCTCGTAGATGAACTTGCCGTCAGATGCGTAACTCCAGATATGCTCATAGACATCAGGAATGAACTCCGCAGACGTAATTGGAACAGGGCCGGCAGATGTCGCCGTGCTGAATACGCCTGCGGATTCATTCAGTGGGTATTCGCCACCCATACGGTAAATCCAACCGCTCAAGCCCTTGTAAAAATACTCTAACGCGCCGCTGAACATCTCTTGAAACACAAGCGTCCCATCTGGGCGAATGTCGAGCATCGGCGCCTTGATTGGGTACTGCGCCTCATTCCAAATGTAGTGCGCCGCAAGCTGCCTGTTTGTGGCCATATAAACAAGCGGCTCTTTTATATTAGACCACGGCTTAGCGAACGGCCGTAGCTCAGTCAGTCCGCCGATTAAACTTCCGTGATAGAATGTCATTGTGAGTTTCCTTTCTCACAATTAATTTTTCTTATTCCAACCAACTTTTTCACGCACTTTAATTCCTCTGCTCTTTGGGCATATCCGATCCGTCCTAGCCTACCGTAAGCCCCCCGCTGCGATCTTTTTCGAACTCATAGGTTTTCCCTCATCAAATCCTCAATGCAATCCTTCCTCGCGCTCACCCCCAACCAACTTGGCAATGCGGCAAACGGATATACCTCCCAGTTGCGTTTTGATTTATCGTCCAAAGCGTAGTTCGACAAATCTTCGTCGTAGGGCTGCATATCGCGGTAGTCCGTCAGCGTGAACCGCGCGTTAAGTAGGGCTTGCATGAAGTCCTGTACTCGCCAATGGTATTCCGGAGGCTCGTTATCAAGGTGTGTCGACGTGTACGGTTTTATGAATCTGACGAATTTGTCTTCCTCATACGTCCGTTCGTTGAATGGACGGTGGAATGGGTGCGTTTCAAAAAATATGTATGCGCCGCCTGGTTTCAGCACACGCCAAAACGCGCAGTACATCATCGCGAGATCGCTAATCCAAACGTGTGCGCCGTTCGAGGTGTACACGAGGTCAAACTCGCCGTCCGATACTCCGTCAAGAGTCATACTGTCAGCTTGGCGGAACTCAATGTCGCGCCAGCCGTTGGCGTCCGCAATTTTCATGGCGTTAGTCAGTTGGTTCTCCGCAATGTCGGTCGAAGTAACTTTTGCGCCAAGCAGATGAAATCCGAACACGGCAAGATTGTCGCCGCTGGACGGAACCAACACCCGCCTGCCGCGCAGCTTCGGCATGGCGGCACCTAGCATTTCGCGCACATCACGCGGAAACGCCCGCATTGGCTCACGTTTAATAGTTTCCATATCGGCGGCAAAGTCGCCAACATACCACGATTTGTAAAAATAGTCGTCAGACCATTCGTTCCAAGCTTTGCGTGCTGCTTCGTTCACTAGTTGTTACCCTCCCCAATACAAATTTCCTGTTCCGCCACTTCCCAATAACCGCTTTTGCGAGATCGTGCCAGTCCGGTCTTTTCATGGACATCTTACATCTTATACTTAAACTTGCCTATAAGCAAGGATAAATCACTCTGCACCCGTACAACTATCACCTCCTATTGATTAATTACTTGTGCAGTATACACTAACATTGGCGTCTTACCAGTATCTTAACTTTCAGACAAATAAGCGACTACGAAACCGAAAACAACCGCCAAGTCACTATCTATGCCATTTTCGGAGGTAGCCAGGGTCGTTCGTTGTTTTCAACAAGATATTGGTCTCGGTGGACGATTCCATGGTTTGATAGTATAATCAGAAGCCGACGGTATGCAAAAACAGTCGGCTGCTCATGAGGTGGTCAATAATATATTCGAGAAGGAGGAACTAGTTTGCAGCAGAGCGAAACATGGGATTTATACGATAAATTCCGCAATGTTACCGGAAAAACAATAGAACGTGGTGAGAACATACCGTATGGATTATATCATTTGGTGGTATTCGCGATTGTGTTCAACAGTACTGGCGAGCTGCTGATACAGCGGCGCGCCTCAGACGCTATCGGCTGGCCAGGGTTGTGGGACTTCACTGCCGGAGGTTCCGCCTGTGTTGGCGAAACCAGTCAGGAAGCGGCACAGCGCGAACTGTTCGAGGAAGTCGGCGTCTCGTGTGATCTCTCGGATGCGAGGCCGCACTTCACGACATACGACCAATCGATGATCGTTGATTATTACATCATCAAACAGGATCTCGACCCATTCAAGCTCGCGCTGCAGGCTGAAGAGGTTCAAGCCGTACGCTGGGCGGGCAAGGAGGAGATCCTGCGCATGATCGACGATGGGACATTCGTCCCGCTAAAGAAGGGACTCGTTGAGTTTACCTTCGATATGAGGCTGGGGCATGGGGTAACCACTTAAGCCTCACCCCAACTCCTGTTTCAGCAGCTCCTTCAGCCTCCCGGGATCGCCCTTACCCT
>JAISBH010000310.1 GCA_031266295.1 Oscillospiraceae bacterium
CGGCGGCTATGGCAAGAGGGTCCCACCTGTTCCCATACCGAACACAGCAGTTAAGCCTCTTCGCGCCGATGGTACTTGGCTGGAAACGGCCCGGAAGATTAGGTCGCTGCCGGATCCTACTTTGCCGCTCCTTGTGCAAGACAAGGAGTGGCGCTTTTTGTTATTAAGGCTTGTTTCGAAAAGTCTCGCAGTGAGGATTGGGGCGGAAAGATGCCCAATCCCCACTGCGAGACTTTTTGAACAGACTCTACTGAACAGCTTCCGCTTGACTCCCCCTGCGAAGATGCGGTAACTGCGCCCTTAAATAATCCCGCGCGTCACTCTCCGGCATGTGCATATGGGGAACTGCGGCGTCGATTACATCTTCTATCGTTGCGTACTGTTGCACGCCGTCCACATTACACCACTTGCAGTATTCATCATCGACCACGCCGTCGCTGTCGTGGCTAAGAACCCCTTCGTCGTTAAGAGGCATTCCGCAGACCTGACAAACCATATTGCGAGGCTGTCCCAGCAATGTGTTAATTGATACGCCGAACAGCTTTGACATGAGCTTCAGTGTATCGGTGCTGGGTACGGTTTCGCCCGTCTCCCAGCGGCTTACGGCCTGGCGGGTAACCAATAATTTGGTCGCCAGCTCGTCCTGTGTGAGATTAAGACCGGTGCGCAGCGATAATAATGACTCACGCGCTTCCATTGACTTCACATCCCTTCGATATTATAATACATCATGCCCGTAGTAATTGAAAGCAACCCTTGGTTGCCTGCTTGATACGGGAAAGAAAACACGGAGGTGTTCCTCATGAGAACAACCAACATCTCGACGCCCATTAACCCCAACGTTATAAACAATCAATACTTGTTGGAGGTTCTATGCGCAAGGACGCCTCACGCGTTAAGTTGTTTTTTTCGTATTACACACCGTACAGACTGACGTTCATCGGGGATGTAGTCTGCTCGTTTGTCGCTAACGTACTGGCGCTGGTATTCCCGCTGTGCGTGCGCGACGTCACCAATACATTGCTAAGCCCGGTAGGGGGATCGGTCATTCAGCCGGTTATTCGGACGAGCTTGGTTGTGCTAGGCATTATCGCGCTCAAATGCGCGTGCACGCTGTTCAGCGACTGGCAAGGCCACGCGATGGGCGCGAGGATGGAAGGCGACATGCGCCGCGACATATTCGCGCGTCTGCAGCGTCTTCCCGTCGCGTTCTTCGACCGTGAGAAGACGGGCGCGCTGATGTCGCGCGTCACAAACGATTTGCTCAACCTCGCGGAGATCCAGCACCACGGCCCGGAGGATCTGTTGAGCTACACGGTGATACTGGTCGGCGCGATGACTATTATGATGCGCATAAGCCGACCGCTGACGGCGGCCTTGATCGCGATACTCGCGGCGACCGCGGCGTACGCGGTGTGGCAAAGCGGGATACTGCGCGCCGCCAATCGGGAGAGCCGCGAGAAGATTGCGGAATTAAGCTCCGATATCGAAGACGCGCTAAGCGGGATTCGCGACGCGAAGGCGTTCGCGGCGGAGGATGCCGAATCGGAACGATTCCGCCGGACGAACGCGGATTATACGAAAAGCCGTATCGGAATCTACAAACGCGAGGCGCTGTATTACACGATTATCAGCGAATTGTGCGCGCCGTTGATGACCGTGACTATGCTGATGGGCGGGGCGTACCTGACCTCTAGCGGGCGCATGAGCGTGGCCGACCTGATCGCGTTCATGCTGTACGCGGGATACTTTACGACGCCCATGCTCAGCATCAGCCGCCTAATCCAAATGACTCAAGCCGGATTGACAGGGTTCAAACGGTTCGCGGAGATAATCGAAACCCCCGCCGAATCGCAAACCGGCGAACCGCTGCGCGAAAGCCTACAGGGCTCTATTGAGTTCCAGGGCGTGAGCTTCAAGTATGGCGAGGGTTTGCGCGAGGTGTTAAGTTCCGTGTCGTTCAAGGTGAATCCCGGCGAAACAGTCGCGCTGGTCGGCGTGTCCGGCGCGGGTAAGACGACGATCGCCTCGTTGATACCGCGCTTCTATGAGCCGGACGCGGGGCGGATACTGATCGATGGCATAGACGCGCGCGACGTGTCGCTGGATAGTTTGAGGCGCGCGGTCGGATATGTCCGTCAGGATACCCACATATTCCTGGGTACAGTCTTGCAGAATATCGAGTTCGGCAAGCCGGGCGCGCAGCGCGACGAGATTATGCGCGCGGCTGAGCGCGCCGCCGCGCATATGTTTATCCAGAAGCTGCCAAACGGCTACGATACATTCATCGGTCAGCGCGGGGTCAAGCTGTCTGGCGGACAACGGCAGCGGATCGCACTGGCACGGCTGTTCCTCAAGAATCCAAGGATTATCATTCTTGACGAGGCTACGTCGGCGCTTGATCTAACGACTGACGACGCTGTGCGCGACGCGCTGACTGCGTTCGCGAATGAAGGCAAGCGAACGATGCTGGTCATCGCGCATCGGATGGAATCTATAAAGCGCGCGGGACGCGTGCTGCGGCTCACTGAGAATGGTACTATAATAGAAGACTAACAATTCTAAACGTCAATGAGCCGAAGCGGGACATCGCATAGGGCATGTCACGATAGACGGACGGCAAAAAAACAGGCAGGGAGAAATCGGCATTCCCCTGCCTGTGGCGCTTTACTATGAAGCGTGCAAAAAAGCGTTCAAACCACCTTTTTCGCATAAATCGGTTTGGACAACGCGTAAAGCGCGGCGGCAAGTATCAAGCAAGAGGCGATTTGCAACGCCGGAGGCGCGAACAGAATCGCCCTAAAGAACCTCGCCAAGACCGCGCGCAGCGGCGCGATGGGCGTGAACACGGAAATAACGGTGACCAATGCGGTATCCGCCGCCCACCCGTACCATTTGTCCTGTATGGAAGTCAGCGTGTGTATGAACATTGCCAGCAGCAGCAGGAATGCGAATTGCTGAAAGAACACTGCGGCCGCGCCGTGTGCCGCCCAGCCGAAAATGTCCGGGGCGGAGAGCATATAACCGTACTTCCCGTCTTGAAACATCGTGCGATCCAAAGCGTAGTACACGACGGCGGAAGCAAGCGCCGTTCCCCCCGACAACGCTGCGTAAACCGCCAAACTTCCTCGGCGAAACCCGTCACGCTTGCCGCCGAGATTGGCGACGCGCTTGAAGTTTTTTGCCGGTATCAACACAGCCGCCAACGCGACCGCCGCCCACAAAAACCAACCGAGGCTTATGCCGACATTCTCGACTAAATACTCACCCATCATTGCCAAGACCACGTCTACGATGATTTGCGCAATCATCATGACAAGCAGAAGTCCGGTGATAAAGTAGGCGGTTTTGATATTTTTAAAATTCAATTTCGCTATCGCCCAAACACGCTTATTCATTGCCTTTTCCTCCCACGATGTTGATAAAGAAGTCTTGAAGACCCAAACGGTCAAGCGCAACACCCTCCGGCGGCGTGATCCTATCGCCGTAAATGTGCGCCGCCATAACGCTGCCCGCCGTGGTTTTGCCTATGCAATTCAGCCCGGCCAACAATGGCAGAACGGCTTTCGCGGGGCCGGACAGCGTGTAGGCTTTCTCGTCCACTTCGTCGATGCCCGCTTCCAACAGAATCCTGCCGTTGTTGATGATGATCAGCCGCTCCGCCGCCTTGGCGATTTCGTCAATCAGGTGCGTGGACACAATGATGACGCGCGGGTGCGCGCTGTGGCTTTCGAGAAGCAGCGCGTTGAATTGGCTGCGCATAATCGCGTCAAAGCCGAGCGTGGGTTCATCAAGCAGAATGACTCTCGTATTGTTTGCCAGCGTGATTATCGTCGTCAGCATTGTTTTCATGCCGAAAGACAACTGCTTATACCTCTTTCGCGAATCCAGCTCAAACCGCGCGGCCATTTCCAGCGCAAAGTCGCGGTCGAATTCGTCTTGCAGCTCTGCGGCGGCGTCTATTAGCTCGGACACCTTCATATTGAACTGCGTCGCGCCGCTTTCGATGTAGCCCACGTGTTCCGGCATACGGCTCGGCGATACGCTTTTGCCGTCCACTGTAATCACGCCGTCCGTCGCGGCGATATGTCCCGCGAGCAGTTTCATAAACGTCGTTTTTCCCGCGCCGTTCCTGCCAAGCAGACAATATATCCCGCTGTCCGGAATGCTCAGGCTGATACGGTCGATCGCGGTCGTCCCGCCATACCGTTTGGTTACGTTGTCAAATTCAATCATCTGAATTCGCCCCTTTCTTGGATGATAGATACTATTTCCTTAACGGAAATGCCGAGCGTTTTCGCTTCCTCTAAAAGTGCGTCAACCGTTTGATTCAGGAAAACCGCCCTGCGCCGCTCGGTGATTTTTTCTCTTGCGCCCGACGCGACGCGCATACCGATTCCCCTGTCTTTGTACAGAATGCCCGCGTCCGT
>JAISBH010000030.1 GCA_031266295.1 Oscillospiraceae bacterium
AGTTCGTCATACAGTATGCATTCCTCGTAGCTTTGCATGACGGTGGAGTTCAGGGGCTTCCACAGCACGAACGTTACCTTCTCGCCCTCCGGGACGATCGGCAGCTGCGAGAGGTTCGCGCCAAAGCTGTGCTTCTCAATAACAGCGGAGCCGACGATCTCGGAGTTGGGCACGGCCATCGCGGCGGGCGCGAACAGCATGGCCGCTATCAGGACGCATATGATCCGTTTTGAGGTGGTTTTCATCGAAATACTCCTTTCGATTGCGCAGCGTCCAGCTTGCGCGGGCGGTGATACGTGGAAAGTCACGGCTTGCACACGCTTTATTTGAATAAGTATACCAACTCCGACTATAATTGTCAACATGATTTATGCAAGCTATATATATATATATATATAGCTAATAAACCTGCCATCCTGCCCTTTCCATGTTCTCCGTCGATGGTTCGGAATGAAATAAGACCCCCGGCTTTAGAGCCAAAGGTCTTGCGGGTTGTATTTGCGTTGGGATCAACTTGATACTTCAAAGCCGCCGATACGTCGCGCGGAAAATCCGATATCTGCTGACGCAAGCCAAACGAACAGCTGCGGCGGGACGCTGTTCGATCTGCGAACCGAATGCGCTTTAAGTTTGTGGCGCCCCGCCACTATGCCGTAAGTTGTCAACTTCCTTATTATATTGTCACTGGCGGGGCGCTTCGTGGTTCTTCGTTCCAAACCCGGGGGAGGTCGGGAGGGGGACGTCAGTCCCCTTCCCGAAGGCGCGGATGCGCCGCGCTATCCGCCCTTTCGAAACCTGACCAGGCTTCGCCTGGACCATCGTGATACACATTCTACCGGCTTCGGACTGCCGGTTGTCCCTGGATAGTCTGTTCCGGAACGCAACCGGTTCCTTAAGACCTCATCATCCCCTTAGGGGGAGATGAGGGTTGTCGATTACCCACTACGCGTCATTCACATAATGGAATGACGGAGCAACGAGGCTTGCGAACCGCTTGAAACCGACAACCCTCATCGCCCCCCTAGGGGGAGATGTCGCCGCAGCGACAGAGGGGGCGTTCTCCGGGAATTGCTGCCTTTTCACTCCACCCGATTTACATCCCCGCCCTCATTGTGATATAATGAAAACGCTGTGTACAAAACGGTTGACGCAGCATGTCCTTTAGACCATCGATACCATCCGATAGGAGGGACCCCGCCGCCATGACAGATACTGAAATCAAGCAAGCCACGCGCGAGGACCAGTTCGCCAAACTCGCCGCGGCTATCCAAAACCATAAAGGCGAGCGCGGCGCGCTGATGCCTGTACTACAAGAGGCGCAGTCCATATTCGGTTTCGTGCCGCAGGACGTTCAAGTCGCGATCGCCAAAGGACTGGATGTGCCGCTCACGGAGGTCTACGGCGTCGCGACATTCTACTCGCAGTTCGCGCTCGAGGAGCGGGGCGAGCATATCATCGGCATGTGCCTGGGCACCGCCTGCTACGTGCGCGGCGCGCAGAAGATACTCGATCGGCTCTCCTCAGAGCTGGACGTCAAGGTCGGCCACTCGACCAAGGACGGCCAGTTCACGCTGAACGCGACCCGCTGCCTGGGCGCGTGCGGACTCGCCCCGGTCATGATGATCGACGACGAGGTGTACGGCCGCCTGACCTCCGACGAGATCCCCGCCATCCTCGCCAAGTACAGGGAACCGAAGGCGTCCTAAAACATGCGCGACATATCGCTGCACATTCTTGATTTGGCGCAGAACAGCGTAGCCGCTCAGGCGAAACGCGTCGGCATATACCTTGAAATGGATAAAACGCGCGATATCCTCACCCTCGTCATCGATGACGACGGTCGCGGCATGTCGCGAGAGTTTGCTCAGAAGGTACTCAGCCCCTTCACCACCACCCGCACGACGCGCAAGGTGGGTCTGGGCCTGCCGATGATGCTGGAGCGGGCACGCGCCGCCGAGGGTGATCTGACGATCGAATCCGAGCCGGGCAAAGGCACCCGCGTTGTGATAACCATGCGCCTGTCCCATATCGACCGGCCGCCGCTGGGCGATCTGGACGGTACGCTGCTGACGCTGATACTGATGGCCGGCGACGACCTGAATTACACAGTCAGGTTCACGGGCATTGGCGATCCGTTCGAACTGGATACTTCGCAGGTGCGAGCCGTGCTGGACGGCGTGCCGCTGTCTGATCCTGACGCCATCGCCTGGCTCAAGGAAGCGCTGGCCGAAGCCGCCGCGCCATACCTGGCGATCGATTCCCAAGCAACCGACTTAATCAGGGAGGATAATACATGAAAACACTGGCGGAACTGCAAGCCATTCGAGACAGGGCGCGCGCGCAAGTAGACCTGCGCCGCGACGACGCCGGCACGCGCATAGTGGTCGGCATGGCCACCTGCGGCATAGCGGCCGGAGCGCGGCCCGTAATGCTACAATTCATAGAGGAGATCAACCGCCGCGCGCTGAAGGACGTCACCGTCTCCCAGACCGGCTGCATCGGCATGTGCCGCCTGGAACCGATGGTCGAGGTATATACATCCGACAAGGAGAAGGTGACCTACGTCAACGTCAAGCCGGACATGGTCGGACGCATCGTCGCAGAACACATCGTCAACGGCTCGATCGTCACGGAGTACACTATAGGGGCAGCCGAAGGGAACTGATCGGTTAACGCCGATCACTGAGTCAGCAAACCAAGTCAACCAGCCAAGTCAACAAACCAAGGGGGTTCGCCACATGGACTTATACCGCGCTCATGTGCTCGTATGCGGCGGCACCGGCTGTACGTCGTCCGGATCGGCCTCGCTGATAGAGCGCTTTGATACGCTGCTTGAGGCAAACGGACTGGCCAAGGAGATCAAGATCGTTCGCACCGGCTGCTTCGGCCTGTGCGAGGCCGGACCTATCGTCATCGTATACCCGGAGGGCACGTTCTACAGCCGCGTCAAGGCTGACGACGTGGATGAAATCGTCGCCGAGCATCTGCTCAAGGGGCGGCCTGTCCGCCGCCTGATCCATACCGACACCGTCTCCTCAGCCGCGCCCACCTCGCTCAACCACATCCAGTTCTACGAGAAGCAGCGCCGCATCGCATTGCGCAACTGCGGCGTCATCGATCCGGAGAATATCGACGAATACATAGCCTTCGACGGCTATCAAGCCCTGGGCAAGGCGCTCACCGAGATGACGCCGGAGGGCGTTATCGACCAGATCAAGAAATCCGGACTGCGCGGGCGCGGGGGCGGAGGGTTCCCGACTGGGCTTAAGTGGGAGTTCGCTTACAAGTCCAAAGCGGATCAGAAGTACGTCTGCTGCAACGCCGACGAGGGCGACCCAGGCGCGTTCATGGACCGTTCTGTGCTGGAAGGCGATCCTCACGCCGTGCTGGAAGCCATGACCATCGCGGGTTACGCGATCGGCGCGAACGAGGGCTGGATATACGTCCGCGCGGAATACCCTATCGCGGTAAAACGCCTAAATATCGCCATCGAGCAGGCGCGAAAATACAACTTGCTGGGCCATAATATATTTGGCACGAACTTCAGCTTTGACATAAATATCCGCCTTGGGGCGGGAGCGTTCGTATGCGGCGAGGAAACGGCACTGATGGCCTCCATTGAAGGCCGCCGAGGCGAACCCAGACCCCGTCCGCCGTTCCCCGCCGTGAAGGGACTGTTCGAAAGCCCGACGATCCTCAACAACGTCGAGACCTACGCGAACGTCTGCCAGATCATAATCAACGGCGCCGACTGGTTCGCTTCGATGGGTTCCGAGAAGTCCAAAGGCACCAAGGTCTTCGCGCTGGGCGGCAAGATCAACAACACCGGACTGGTCGAGATTGAGATGGGCACGCCGCTACGCGACATCATATTCGACATAGGCGGCGGCATCCCCAACGGAAAGAAATTCAAGGCCGTGCAGACGGGCGGCCCGTCGGGCGGATGCATCCCATCGTCGCTGATCGATACCCCCATCGAATATGACTCGCTGATAGCCATCGGCTCCATGATGGGTTCCGGCGGCATGATCGTCATGGACGAGGATAACTGTATGGTGGACATCGCCAGGTTTTTCCTCGACTTCACGGTGGACGAGTCGTGCGGCAAATGCCCTCCGTGCCGCATCGGCACCCGGCGTATGCTGGAGATCCTCGAGCGCATCGTCGACGGCAAGGGCGAGGACGGCGATATAGAGAAGCTGGAGACGCTGGCCAAGAACATCAAGGCCACCGCGTTGTGCGGCCTGGGTCAGACGGCGCCGAACCCCGTGCTGTCCACTCTGCGCTATTTCCGCGACGAGTATGAGGCGCATATCAAGGAGAAGCGCTGCCCCGCAGGTCAATGCCAGGCGCTGCTGCGCTACTTTATCACCGATAAATGCGTCGGCTGCACCGCGTGCGCGAAGGTCTGCCCGGTCGGATGCATATCCGGCAAGGTCAAGGAACGGCACGTGATCGATCAGTCCAAGTGCATCAAGTGCGGACAGTGCCAAGCGAAGTGCCGCTTCGGCGCCATCACCCGCGGCTAGGAGGATCGCGATAATGGAGAAAATCAAACTGACTATAGACGGCGTAGCCGCCGAGGTGGATCCAGGCACAACCGTGCTGGAAGCCGCGCGGTCGATCGGCGTTAGGATACCCACCCTGTGTTACCTCAAGGGCGTCAACGAGATCGGCGCGTGCCGCATGTGCGTTGTGGACGTCGGAGGCCGCGCGCTCCAGGCGGCGTGCGTGCTGCCCGTGTCGCCCAACATGACCGTCAAGACGTCCACCCCCGAGATTCGCGAGGCGCGTAAGACCAACCTAGAACTACTGCTCTCCACCCACGACAAGAAGTGTCTGTCCTGCACGCGCAGCCAGAACTGCGAGCTTCAGCGTCTGTGCAAGGAACTGGGCGTCGAGGACGACGACCGCTTCAAGGGTGTTCAGAACGTCTACGAGGTGGACGATCTCTCCCCCTCCATCGTGCGGGACAACAACAAGTGCATCGTATGCCGCCGCTGCGTCGCGGCCTGCGCCAAGGTGCAGAACGTCAGCGTCATCGGCCCGGTAGGACGCGGATTCAAGACCCAGATAGCCTCACCCTGGTCAAAGAGTCTGTCCGAGACCGCGTGCATCAACTGCGGCCAGTGCATCCAGGCGTGCCCGGTAGGCGCGCTGCGCGAGAAGGACGACACCGACGAGGTGTGGAAGTTGCTCTCCGATCCGACAAAGCATGTGGTCGTGCAGCCCGCGCCCGCTGTCCGCGTCGCTATCGGCGAGGAATTTGGTATGCCGATGGGCAGCCGCGTGACGGGCAAGCTGGCCGCCGCGCTGCGCAGGATCGGGTTCGACCGCGTGTTTGACACCGATTTCGCCGCCGATCTGACCATCATGGAAGAGGCGCACGAATTCCTGCACAGAGTGAAGAACGGCGGCGTATTGCCGATGATAACCTCCTGCTCGCCGGGCTGGGTCAAGTACTGCGAGACGTTCTACCCCGAATTCATCCCCAACCTGTCCACCTGCAAGTCTCCCCACGAGATGGCGGGCGCGCTTATCAAGTCGTACTACGCCCAGAAGGCCGGCATCGACCCGAAGGATATCGCGGTGGTGTCAGTCATGCCTTGCACCGCCAAGAAATTCGAGGCGAAACGCCCCGAACTGTCAAACGGCGGTCTACAAGACGTGGACGCGGTGATAACGACCCGCGAACTGGCGCGGATGCTCAAGGAAGCGGGCATTGAATTTGAACGGCTGCCCGACGAGGACTTCGACCCGCTGATGGGCGAGTCCACCGGAGCGGGCGTCATATTCGGCGCGACGGGCGGCGTAATGGAGGCCGCGCTGCGCACCGCGTACGAGGCCGTCACTGGAGAGACCCTGGAACGACTGGAGTTCAAGGGCGTGCGCGGCCTGGACGGCATCAAGGAGGACACGATCCATATCGGCGATCTGGATGTGAACGTGGCCGTCGCCCACTCGACGGGCATGGCTTCCAAGCTGCTGGATATGATTAAGCGCGGTGAGAAGCAGCTGCACTTTATCGAGATTATGGGCTGTCCCGGCGGCTGCGTCAACGGCGGCGGCCAGCCGATCGTACCCGCCGACGTGCGCGCGCAAGTAAATCCGGCGCAGGTACGCGCCGCCGGGCTGTATGGCGAGGATGAGTCCAAGGCCGTCCGCAAGTCCCACGAAAACCCCGAGATCAAGAAGCTGTACAGTGAGTTCCTAGGCGAGCCGAACAGTCACAAGGCGCACGAACTGCTGCACACTCACTATACCGCGAGGCCGCAGTACTAAGATATGAACCATATAGAACAAGACGGCGCGTCGCAGGCACGTGACACAATCGGCGCGGCGGTGGTGGGCTGCGGGGGTATCTCCGCAACCCACCTTACCGCGATCCGCGCGTTGGCAAGCGACGGCGTGCGGATCGTATCCCTGTACGATACCAAGCCTGACCGCGCCGAAAAGCGCAAGGCTGAGTTCGGCGGCGAGGCGGCAGCGGCGTTCGACGACATACTGCGCGATCCGCGCGTTGACGCGGTGCATATATTGACCCCGCACGCGCTGCACGCCGGAATGGTTCGCGCGGTGATCAACGCGGGCAAGTACGCGTTGTGCGAGAAGCCGCTTGCAACGTCGCTGGCGGACTTGGATGATCTGACCCGGCTGGATTCCGACAACCGTTGCCTATGCTGTATATTTCAGAACCGATACAACCCCTCCGTACAGCGCGCGAAGGCCATGCTGGACGCGGGCGAGATGGGCGGGGTATTTTCCCTGAAAGGGATGCTGACATGGAAGCGCGGCGCCGCATATTACTCGGACGACTGGCACGGCGTTCAGGCGCTCGAAGGCGGCGGCGTGCTGATCAACCAGGCCATTCATACGCTCGATCTGATGCTCTACTTGGGCGGCCCGCTATCCGCGCTGAAGGCCAGCGTATCGACCGACCTGCTCGAAGGCCTGATAGACGTCGAGGAAAACGCACATATCGTGCTGAGGTACGCGGATAATAAGACGGGATTATTCTTCGCCAGCAACAGCAACGGCATGGACGATCCTCCCGAGGTTACGATAGTATGTGAAAAGGGTGCGCTGACGCTGCGGGGAGATACGCTGTATAGGTACAATGAAAACGGTTATGAGCTGCTGGTGGACAGGAGCAGCGCGCCCGTGATCGGCAAGGCAGTGTACGGCAGCAGTCACATCACTCAGATACACGAGTTTTACAGCTGCATCCGCGAGAACAGGCCATTCACGATCGGCGCGAAAGAAGCCGCTCCTGCGGCGCGCGCGGTGCTCGCCGCGTATGAATCCTCGCGCGAGAATCGCTGGGTTAAGGTTTGACGACGGTTCCGAACGTCCCCCGTCCCTCCTCCATCTCCTCCCAGAGGGAGATGCCGACGAGGGAACCCCCTCTGTCGCTGCGGCGACATCTCCCCCTAGGGGGCGATGAGGGCTGTCATCGACGTCTTACGTTCCGACCAGTATCGGAAAGCGACCTCTCCCCTTAAGGGGGGATGGGGGTTGAGTAA
>JAISBH010000081.1 GCA_031266295.1 Oscillospiraceae bacterium
AGAAGCGCAATTCAACCACCCGCAATCTGCATAAAAAGAACGCTGTCCGATCCAGCTACCGGACAGCGCGCCTATCCCACATGATCAATCCAACCCGCTAAACCTCAACGCAATCCACCGAAATCGCAGCGTCCATCAACCCGCCGCCTGAAACCGTTACGAGTATTGTCCCGGCGGCCGAAGGCGCGCGCACCGCAGCCAGAGCGAATCCATTCCACACGCGCCGCTTCCCGGTGCCGTAATTCTCATCTGTGAAAGGGTTGCCCGAACCAAACCCCGCGAGCGTTCCGCCGCGCACATCAACCGTCAATTCAATCGTGTCCGACGGAATCGTCACGCCTTCCGAGTCGGCGATACGTATCTTGATGAAACATAAATCAACGCCGTCGGCATTGATAACCGGTCTGTCCGGCGTAAGCTCGATTACAGCAGGAACGCCAGCCGTCTTAAGGGACGTTCTCGCGGTCGGCTTACCGCCGCGCCACGCTACCGCCTCAAGGATACCCGGCTGATACTCCGCCGTGAAGACCGCCTTCAGCTTTTCAACAGGCGACTTGCCCAAACTGCGGCCGTTCAGGATGAACTCGACCTCGTCGCAATCAGCGTAAGCCTGAATATCCACCGCTTTGCCTGCCGCGTCCGGCCAAGTCCAGCTTTGGCGCACGTCGTCCCACTGCCAGCCTAGACCATAGTCCGTTGTACCTGTGAATTCAGGCGGTTTAACGAATAGATGGATCCCGTCGTCCAAACCCCACATGATCTTGCGGTAGTATGATTGCGGGCGGCGGTTGCCGTCCAGGTCCAGGTCACCCTGAAAGCAGCTCAGCCATGGCCATGGCCCCAGCATACCTTCCTTGAGATCCTTCACGCCGCGCATCACGCGCCCCGCTCCAGCCTCGCCCAGGTTGTCGAACGCTGTCCAGATGAAGTCGCCGATCACATTGGGGTTGTCTAACATCGCGTGGTAATAGTCGTAGGTGTTGACGGCGTGAGTCTCCGTCGCGATGATCACGCGAGCAGGATACTTCGCCGCGTCGGACGCGTAACGTTTATATAGGTAGTTGTAACCGACGGCGTCCAGCGCGGACGCGCTCGCCTCCGATATCTCCGCGAACACGTCGACGCCGTTGACGAATCCATCCATCATGGACATATCTTGGCGGCTCGACATGAACGCGTGAATCTCCTCCGCTGATGCGCCGGTATCATCAAGCAGCCGATCTATGTCGAAATTCAAATCGGGACGGCTGCCCGACGCGCGCGACGGCGAGCCTTTCGCGCGGCCAGATCGTATCCACGCGAAAAACGCCGCTGTTACTGGCCGTGTCGGATCCAGCCCGCGAACGCAATCGGCCTGCTTCCTTGCCCACTCGGCTCCGTCGCTGACTCCGCCCAGCTCGACCACCTCGTTGCCTATCGACCAGCAGAATACGCTGGGATGGTTGCGATCGCGCCGAACCATCGCCTCCGTGTCTCGTCGCCACCAGTCGCGGAAGTATAGGTGGTAATCCAGGTCATTCTTGCCCAGCGTCCAGCAGTCGAATGTTTCGTCTATCACATACATACCGACGCGGTCGCACGCGTCAAGCAGCGCTGACGACGGTGGGTTGTGCGCGCAGCGTATTGCGTTGTAGCCTAACGATTTCAGCAGTTGAATCTTCCGCTCTTCAGCGCGCGGATATGCTGCTGCGCCTAGCAATGTGTTGTCGTGGTGGACGCATCCGCCGCGTAGTTTGACCGGATTGCCGTTGACGCGCATACCGTTCTTCGCGTCAATGGTGATGTGCCTGACGCCGAAATGGCAGCGGTGCTCGTCGGTTCCATGGTTCGTTTCCGCCTTGACGACAAGGTCGGAGAGGTTCGGCGACTCCGCCGACCACAAGCTGGGGTTCTTGATTTGAAAGGACATGCTTGTTTCGTATAGCACTTTTGGAGGTATCGTAATTGGCGCGCTCGCGGTCGTATCGCTCATGGTAATGGCGAGGGTGCCGGACGCGGGCGCGTCGGACGCGTTGTTAATGGCCAGGCTAACGCATACTGAAGCCTCGCCGTTTGAGAGGTCTGTTGTTCTGACGAACACGCTCCATGGTTGTATATGGACTGGTTCTCCAATCCATAGGTTGACGTCCCTGTATAGCCCTCCGCCCGTATACCACCGCGAGTTGGGCTGGTTACAGCGTGTGGTTATCTCCAGGTCGTTGGGTTCGCCGGGGATCAGCGAGTCCGTTACGTCAATCATCCAAGGCGTGTAGCCGTATGGATGCACGCCCAGCGAGCGTCCGTTGAGCAGGGTTTCGGCGTTCATGTAAGCGCCGTCGATGTCCAGCAGCGCGGTCATGCCCGACCATTCTTCCGGAACGTCGATAGTCTTCTTGTAGACGGCAGACCCGCCGGGGAAGAATCCAGCGGACGCGCCGGATTCTGAATCGGGCGAGCGCGGGAGGTTCAGGATGAAATCGTCGGGGAGATCGACGGGGATGGGATCGGATTGAGCGCCGCGTATCCGGCGCATCCAGTTCATGCCAAGGGAGATCTTTTTCATAGTGCGGCCTTTCTATGTGCAATATGGGGGAGAGGAGGAACGGAATACATTACGGAACAGAGGCCCCCCCCTCTGTCGTTGCGGAGATAGGTAAGAATCCCTTC
>JAISBH010000194.1 GCA_031266295.1 Oscillospiraceae bacterium
GTTGTAAATGATAAATACTGTAAATGGTGCTATTATGATAACTGCTTTCATGTGGCGGATACAGTTGATGAATTGATTGAAAATATTTTACCATACCAAAATTGGGGAACGCCTGATGAAATGCGAAAGTTTCTCCGCGAACAATTGCCGACGCTTGAATATTGGGAAAGTAAAAAAGTTCGGGAATGTCCTCCGAACTGTGTAAAGGTATAACCTCCGCAAGGCCTAGGCACTCTAGAGTTACTTTTACGTGCATGTAGGATAGGGCGGCGGTGAGAACCGATCCAAGCTGCGCGTATAGTTTGGCGGGGTGCGCAGCGCATTTGAACGCTGCGCACTCTACGTGTCAAGCAGTCTACTTTAAATCGAGCGGCCGTATCTCCGCCGCGCGTCGCCCTTGACGCATTCGCCGCGCGGGGTCATAATGCATGTACATAAAAACCCATCAACCGGAATGCATCAGCAAGGGGGACGGCTCCATGAAATTCACCGACGGGTTCTGGGTAACCAAGCCTGGCGTTACCATGCATAGCGCCGCACAGGTGCGAGACTGCACGATCATCACAGATGCCGCGACGCTCTACTGCCCGACGCGCCGCATCACTCATCGCGGAATGACGCTGGACGGGCCGATGCTGACGCTCACGTTTACATCGCCCGCGCCGGATATACTCGCGTTAAGCATTGTGCACTTCAAGGGCGTTGCCCGAAAGGAACCGTTATTCGAACTCAACCGTGGCGCAACAACCTTGACTGTAATCGACGGCGGCGACTCAATCACCATCACATCCGGCAAACTCTCCGCCGTCGTCGTCAAGGATAGGTTCAAACTGGATTATTATTATGACGGCGAAAGGTTAACCGGCTTAGGCGATCGCCATCTCTCCTACGCCGAGACCAACGACGGTTCGTTCGTCCGCGTAAAACTGGACGTCGACGTCGGCGAGAAACTGTACGGCCTGGGCGAGCGTTTCACGCCTTTCGTGAAAAACGGCCAGAGCGTTGACATATGGAACGAGGACGGCGGCACCGCGTCCGAACTGGCGTACAAGAGTATACCGTTCTATGTAACCAATAAAGGTTACGGCGTGTTCGTCAACAGCTCTGGCCGCGTGTCGTATGAGCTGTGCAGCGAGGCGGTCGCCAGCGCGCAGTTCAGCCTGCAGGGCGAGTCGATGGAGTTCATGGTCGTCGGCGGGCCGCGGATCAAGGACGCCGTCTCCCGCTTCGTCAGTCTGACCGGAAGACCGGCGCTGCCGCCCGCGTGGTCATTCGGGCTGTGGCTGACTACGTCGTTCACGACGGATTACACCGAGGAAACAATCAACTCGTTCGTCGACGGCATGTTGGAGCGCGGCATCCCGCTGCGCGTGTTCCATTTCGATTGCTTCTGGATGAAGGAATGGGAATGGTGCAATTTCCTGTGGGACGAGCGGATGTTCCCCGACCCGGCGGGCATGATTAAGCGTCTGCATGAACGCGGGCTGAAGGTTTGCGTGTGGATCAACCCGTATATCGGCCAGAAATCGCCGCTGTTTGACGAGGGGACGCGCGGCGGGTTCCTGCTGAAGCGCCCGAACGGCGACGTTTGGCAGTGGGATCGCTGGCAGCCGGGGCTGGCCATCGTGGATTTCACGAACCCGAGCGCGGTCGAATGGTATCAATCCAAACTGAAAACGCTGACGGACATGGGCGTGGATTCGTTCAAGACGGACTTCGGCGAACGCATCCCCGTCGATTGCCGCTACTACGACGGCAGCGATCCGGTGTTAATGCATAACTATTATACATCATTATACAATAAAGCGGTGTTCGAGCTGCTTGAACGTGAGCGAGGCGTGGGCGAGGCGTGCGTATTTGCGCGCAGCGCTACGGTCGGAGGTCAGCAGTATCCCGTTCATTGGGGCGGCGACAGCACCTCCAATTACCCGTCGATGGCGGAGTCGCTGCGTGCGGGGCTGTCGCTGTCGATGAGCGGGTTCGCGTTCTGGAGTCATGATATATCCGGGTTTGAGGATATGGCCTCGCCGGACGTGTACAAACGCTGGACGGCATTCGGGCTGTTGAGCACGCACTCGCGGCTGCATGGCTCGGGTTCGTACCGCGTGCCGTGGCTGTTCGGCGACGAGGCCGTCGACGTGGCGCGGTTCTTTACAAAGCTCAAGTATACATTGATGCCGTATTTATTTGCGAAATCCGTCGAAGCGCACGAAACCGGCGTGCCCGTGATGCGCGCGATGGCGATGGAATTCCCCGATGATCCCGCGTGCGGCGAGTTGGATAGGCAGTACATGCTCGGCGGCGCGCTGCTGGTCGCGCCTGTATTCCGCGCGGATGGAGCGGTGACATACTACCTGCCCGCCGGAACGTGGACGCACCTGCTCACGGGCGAGATGAAGAGCGGCGGATCGTGGCGGACGGAGGTTTATGATTTCATGAGCCTGCCTGTGTTTGTACGGGAGGGGTCGCTGCTGGCGATAGGCCATGTGGACGACCGCCCGGATTACGACTATCGGTGCGCGTCGACGATCCACGCGTACAACTTGACGGACGGAGAATCCGCCGCGGTTGATCTGTTCGACTCGCGCGGTGAGAACCGTGTGAGGGTGCAAGTATCGGTGAATAATGGCGTACCGGAAGCCATGGTTTCAGGCGGCGACATGGGATTTGACATTGTGATTCACCGCGCAGGTTCAGAGGATGTGCGGGTAAAAGCAAAGTGAGCTACGCTGGGCGGCGACTATATGTGTGCGAGCGGTCGCCGCCCTTGCTATACATCCACCTCGTACGAATACGGTATTGATTGTCCCGCGCCGGGCCGCCCGACGGCGATGGACGCAGCCCGCGCCGCTCTTAACAACGCAGCCTCAATAGGGTCGGCATTCATTAACGATTGCAGGAAATATCCGGTAAACGTATCCCCCGCCCCCGTAGTATCCACCGGGCTTACGGGTATCGCTTCCTGGCGTATGCGCCGCTGTCCGTCGGAATACACCGCGCCCTTTCCGCCCAGCGTCAGCAGTACGGCGGAATCGGGATACTTCGCCAGCATAGCGTCCAGTATCATGTCGGGATATTCGCAGCCAGTGAGGCACGATCCTTCAACTTCGTTTATCAGGAACATGCTGACCTGATCCAATGGCAGGCTGTTGATGTCGGGCGTGATCGGCGACGCGTTGAAGAATACGCGCATACCTCGTCCGCGCGCCGCTTTCATTATGTATCCGACGCTGCTTATCTCGTTCTGCATCAGAATACCGTCGCCTTCGCCGAACCCGTCCAACGCCTTATCAACCATATCGGTCGTGACGGCCCGGTTCGCGCCGCCGAACAGGATGATGCAGTTGCGGCCGTCCCGATCCACCTGGATTATCGTATGGCCAGTCGATTCGTCAACTACAAACGCGCGCTCGGTATTCACGCCGAACGACGCCATATATTTCAGCAGATACTCGCCGTCGTGCCCCACCGCCCCCGCGAAACATACATTGGCGCCCGCCTTTGCCAGGGCGATGGATTGGTTCAGTCCTTTGCCGCCCTCGTGTGTCTGATACGACAATGAGTCGATGGTTTCGCCCTCGCCGGCGATGTGGTCGACGCGGTACACAGCGTCGATATTGACCGAGCCGAAAACTAACAGCTTCATCATGCACCTGATTTCATTATAGTAACACTAGCTAAACGGGAGTCAAGCCATAGGGCGAACCTCGTCCCCAGTCGAATACGGAATAATCTCCTCATAGATTTCATGATCGTCGCGACTCAGCCATCCGCCGCGCTTCGGCGGTTTCTTTAGGCCGTAGAAACTGATAAGGTATCCGCGATGCTGTCCGCGTGATTCCAGGTATCCTGCCAGTGGGCTGTACGCTTCGGTCTCTTGCTTCCTGCCGTGCCAGAGTTTCAGTTCGACTATGTGCTCCTCGTTTCCGTAAAACACAACAACGTCCATCCTGGTGTTACCGCGCGTCTCCGCTTCCACTGCGTATGTGCCCGTTCCATTGATGATGGGTCTTAGGAATGTCAAGAACAGCAACCGCCATTCCTTCTCAATCAGCGCGCCGTACTCCGCTCTATATTCCGCCTTCATCAACGCCGCGAATCGTTCCAGAACTAGACGCATGTCAAGCCGTCCGTCTTTGACGTATATCGAAGGCCTGGTTTCGTCCGAGGGAATCCTCAGCTTGCTTCTATTGACGGACACGATATGGTTGTAGATATATTGTTCAAAGACGAGGTTGGAGATTCGGGTCTCAAGCCCGGATTTCTTGAGGATGCCGAACACCTCTCCCAGCGCGATACCTGGATTTGACGG
>JAISBH010000263.1 GCA_031266295.1 Oscillospiraceae bacterium
GGCGAAAGCCTCGCTATCGTCGGCGAGTCGGGCAGCGGCAAGTCCGTGCTGGTCAAGTCGTTAATGGGGATGCTGGACAAGAACGGGTATATCGCTGGCGGCTCGATCCAGTATGACGGGCGAGAGCTGACGGGTTTTAAAACCGAGCGCGAGTGGCTGACAATTCGCGGCCGCGAGATCGCGATGGTGATGCAGGATCCGATGACCAGCCTGAACCCTCTCAAGACGATCGGCGACCAGATAGGCGAGGCGATCGCGCTGCACCAGAAGCTGCGCGGCACGGCGAAGCGCGACGCTATCCACAGCTTGATCGCGGACGTGGGTATACCAGATCCGCTGCGCCGAGCGAAGCAGTACCCGCACGAGTTCTCCGGCGGGATGCGTCAGCGTGTGGTCATCGCTATCGCCATGGCTTGCCGGCCGAAGATTCTGATATGCGACGAGCCGACGACCGCGCTGGATGTGACGATTCAGGCGCAGATATTGGAATTGATCAAGACGCTGCAGCGCATATACAGCCTGACCGTTATCTACATCACGCACGACTTGGGCGTAGTCGCGCGCGTGGCGGATCGCGTCGCCGTGATGTACGCGGGCGACGTGATCGAGCAGGGCACGACCGAGGAGGTCTTCTTTACACCGGCGCATCCATACACCTGGGCGTTGTTGTCGTCGCTGCCGCAGTTGGGGCGAAAGGGCGAGCCGCTCTACGCGATAGAGGGCACGCCGCCCAGCCTGTTTGATACGATTAAGGGCGACGCGTTCGCGCCGCGCAACACGCGCGCGCTTCGGATCGACGCGATGTACGCACCGCCAAGTTTCAGGATAACGGCGACGCACTCGGCTAAGACGTGGCTGCTGGATCCGATGGCGCCCAGGATTGATGCGCCGGAGGCGATTCGGAGGTTGAGGGGGTAAGGCGGCCTGACGAGCGGCTCTCCTACCGCCTCCAAACCCTATCCATTTTGCAGCGGATACGCGCTCGCCGCTCATCGTCGCACGGCGAGCACACGCCGTCCTCTTCCTCGAAGCATGTTCCTTCACGTATGGGAAAGGGCAGGCTATCCAGGCGGAAATGGCGCATCACCCGACGCGCGTCTTCGCAAACGGCGAACTCTCCTTCGATCCGGTCGACGATATAGTTCATACTCGCTCCCCATTTATTAAAGTCATTTTAACAACTCATTTTACAATCCCTTTAACAATCCTTGATTGTTTAGTTCGATATCATCGTTTAGTGTCCTGCGCGACGCTCAATTTCCCTTTATCTGACGTAATAACGACGCTGCCGTCCAAATCCGTCCGCAGGATAGTTACACGAGCCACCTCAAGTTTATTAACGGTTTCGGCGTCAGGGTGCCCATATTGATTCCCCTTGCCGCAGCTGATCACCGCGTATGTGGGATCAACCTTAATTAAAAACGCGTCCGACGTCGCCGTCGAGCTTCCATGATGCCCCACCTTCAGCACGTCGCCGTTCAGCGGCGAGCCAGCGCGCAGCATCTCATCCTCGCTGAGGTTTTCCGCGTCGCCCGTGAAAATAAAGCTGTTCCCGCCATGATCGACGCGCAGCACAATGCTGTAGTTGTTCAGTTCGGCGTAATTCTGGCCAATCGGCCCGAGTATCGTTATGGTTGAATCACCAAGCGGATACGTTTTGCCGACAGGCGGTTGGGTGACTGTCAGCTTGCGGGATTCGACTGCGTCCAGTACATCCTCGAATGTGCGCGTATGGGTCTGGGTATAGGGCATCCAAACCTCGCCGATTGAACCGGCATAGTTAATAACGGCGTCCAGGCCGCCGATGTGATCCTCGTGAGGGTGCGTGCCCACGACATAATCGAAGGCCGCAACCCCTTTTTCAGTTAGGAACGCGACGACGGTCTTTGCGGCGGCGTTAGGCCCCGCATCAATGAGCATGGCGCGCCCATCGCACTGCAAAAGCGCGGTGTCTCCCTGACCGACGTCGATGAACGTAACGACCAGTGCGCCGGCATGAACCGGATCGGTGATGATGAATGTTAGAATAATAGCAAATATCGCTATGATTGTTGTGAGTATCTTGGTAATAACACGGCGTGACATAAATCCTCCTATGGTCAACATGGGTATGGGGCGGATGTTGGCGATATTGGATTATGCGGCGCGGGATGAGTGGGTGCGCCGCGAAGGCGGTATCGGACAAATTTATACCTGAATCAGACAAACGCACGCTCAATCTATTGACGGACGGCGTGTTCAGCGATATCATGAGCCAGACGGTTAACTATGACTAACTAGGGTTGTGCGGGGAAGAATGGAATAGGTGAAGGAGAGTTATTTGTATGCGGATTAACATCGTTTATTGGAGTGGAACCGGGAACACGGAATCAATGGCGAAGCTCATTCAGGAAGGCGCGGAAGAGGCGGGTGCGGTAGTAACTTTACTTGAGGTATCAGGAGCGGATGCGTCGGCATTGGATGCGGATGTGTTGGTTTTAGGCTGCCCGTCCATGGGTTCGGAGACTCTGGAGGAAGGCGAGTTTGAGCCGTATATAGCCTCGATTGAGGGTAAGTTATCTGGGAAAAAGCTGGCATTGTTCGGGTCGTACGGGTGGGGCGACGGGCAGTGGATGAGGGATTGGACTGAACGCATGGAATCGGCAGGGGCTGTGTTGGCGGCGGAGAGCCTGATAGTCAATGACGCACCAAGCGGGGCATCAGCGGAGCAGTGCAAGGCGTTCGGCAAGGCGATTGCGAAGTAAAGGGTGGGACGGCGTCCCCCCCTACGGGACGACGGGAGAACCCCCCTCTGTCGCTGCGGCGACAGCTCCCCCTGAGGGGGCGATGAGGATTGTCGGTTACGATGTAGTTCGCAAGCAACGGGGGACGGGGTGCGCTACGAGATAGACTATCCAGGTGAAACCGGCAGTCCGAAACCGGTAGACTGTGTATCACGATGGTCCAGGCGAAGCCTGGTCAGGATTCGAAAGGGCGGATAGCCCTTCGCAGGGTCCGGGACAGAGTCCCGAAACCCCCGTTTTACCCCCCATCGGGG
>JAISBH010000113.1 GCA_031266295.1 Oscillospiraceae bacterium
TCTTTATCCGCCCGCAGCGCAGCCGCGATATCCAGCAGCGCGGCGTTCCTAACGGACAGCGGGAGTGCGGCCAGCTTAGTTGACGCGATCTTAGCGTCGCGCGCGGCATCCAACGTTTGCATGATTATCCCCCTCTGCGTCCGAGGAAGCACCACTGTCACTGCGGGGCGATGACAATGCCGGTTACGTCACAGCGCGCAAGACTTGTTTCCCCGTCCCTCCAAGCCCCATCGCCACCCCAGGATGAGACGCCGCAGCAGCCACAGGAGTGGCGCCACTCTTCGCATATTATACCCTACTCCTATGAAAATGTCAAAAACATTGACACACGGCGCGGATGCAGTATAAGATGGTAATGGTTAATGTAATGGATATGTTTTAGTTTTTTGAGAATAGTATCGTCGGAGGTTGATGTTTAGTGACTCGATTGGAATCGACAATGTATAGGGTGGGCGTCGTCGGCGCGACCGGCATGGTTGGTCAGCGCTTCGTAACGCTCCTGAAAAATCATCCATGGTTTAAGATAACCGCCGTGGCCGCGTCCGCGTCGTCGGCAGGAAAGACATATAGCCAGGCGGTCGAGGATCGCTGGATGATGGTCTCACCCGTTCCCAAGTCTATCGGCGATATGACGCTGCTCGACGCCGCCGACGTGAATACTATCGCGGACTCGTGCGACTTCCTGTTCTGCGCGGTCAAACTGCCCAAGGCGGATACCCTTGCCCTCGAGGAGTCATATGCCCGCGCCGAAACCCCCGTCATATCCAACAACTCCGCAGCCCGATTGATCCCCGACGTACCCATGCTCATCCCAGAATTGAACCCCCACCACGCGCCCGTCATAGAAACTCAGCGGCGGAGGCTGGGCACGCGCTTCGGGTTCATCGCGGTTAAGCCGAACTGCTCGGTGCAGTGTTATGTGCCCGCGCTGCATCCGCTGATGGACTTCCATCCGGAAAGGGTGTTCGTTTCGACGTATCAGGCCATCTCAGGCGGCGGGAAGACATTCGCCACTTACCCCGATATCATCGACAACATAATTCCCTATATCCCGGAAGAGGAGGAGAAGAGCGAGAGCGAGCCGCTTAAGATATGGGGCGATCTGACCGACGGCGGGATTCTGCCCTCTTTCGCGCCGGTGATCAGCGCGCAGTGTATCCGCGTGCCCGTCAGCGACGGACACCTGGCGGCCGTGTCGATTCAGTTCGCCAAGAAGCCTTCAAGGGAGGATATACTGGAGCGATGGAGATCGTTCGAACCGCTGCCCCAGCGATGGAACCTGCCCAGCGCGCCCAAACCATTCCTGCGATACCTGGATGAGTCCGACCGCCCACAGACCAAGCTGGACCGCGATTACGGCGGCGGAATGGGCGTGACTATAGGACGGCTGCGCGACGATCCGATATTCGATTATAGGTTTGTATCGCTGTCTCACAACACGATCAGGGGAGCGGCCGGAGGCGGCGTGCTGACCGCTGAACTGTTGGCCAAAGAGGGGTATATCGTTAAGAAATGACAACGTTACGGCGTAAGGGTTGAATATACGGACTTAACCCCCGCGCCATTACATATATTCAACCCGTACGCCCTTACGCCGTAAACGTGCGCGCGGGGTGCTTAACAACCAATCCGAACCGACATGGAGGCAAACAATGAAGAGCGTACCGTTCACCGGCGCGGGCACCGCGCTGGCCACCCCGTTCACCGCGCTGGGCGAAGTGGATTATCCGGCGCTGGGCCGCCTGATAGAGCGGCAGCTGCGCGCCGGCGTATCCGCGCTGATCATGCTGGGCACGACGGGCGAGCCTTCCACGCTGACAGACGCCGAGGCAGATGAGATTGTCGCGCGCGTCCGTGAACTGATCGACGGTGGCGCGATGCTCGTGGCCGGGGTCGGCGGCAACAACACGGCTCACAGCATCCGGCGATGTAAACGATGCCGAGATCTCGGCGCGGACGCTTTGCTCGCTGTCACGCCGTACTATAACAAGACCAGCGCCGCCGGACTGATAGCTCACTTCACTGCGCTGGCCGACGCAACCGACCTGCCGATGGTCCTCTACAATGTCCCTGGCCGCACTGGGATGAACCTCGCGCCGGATACAATGGACGTCTTAGCTAGTCATCCGAATATCGTCGGGCTGAAGGAGGCCAGCTCCAACATCGAGCAGATCGTCGAGCTGTTCTCACGCGTGCATGACCGCGTCGCGATATACTCAGGCAGCGACGATCAAAACCTAGTCTACCTCGCGCTGGGCGGCGAGGGAGTAATCAGCGTGCTGTCCAACCTCAAGCCGGAAGCGGTGGTTCAGCTGTGCCGGGCGTGCGAATCCGGCGACTATATCGCCGCGCGCGAGATATCCCTCGCGCTGTACCCGCTGGCGAAGGCGCTCTTCCTGGAGACCAGTCCGATCCCGTTGAAGGCCGCGCTTGCCTACGCCGGGCTATGTGGAGATACGGTAAGGTTACCGCTGGTTCCGATGAGGGAGGACTTAAGGACGAGGCTTTATCGTGCGATTGACGAGTATGGGGGATAACAGGCCACACTCTTTATGGCGTTGCGGCAATGGGAGACCCCCCTCTCCTTGTCTCTACAAGCGTAAACGTGTAAGGGTTGTTTCCAAACGGAAGCTACCTTATGTGTCCCACGTGTGGTTAGCCCTTACGCGTTTACGCTATGGCGATGGGTAGGTTGCGCTACGTAAGCCTCGGCGGTTCGCTGCGGCGGGACGCTGTTCGGTTTGCGAACCGAATGCGCTTTAAGTTTGTGGCGCCCGCCACTATGACGTAAGTTGACTATTTCTTTATGGCATTATCACTGGCGGGGCGCAGGGTTGGAACGTTGGGCGATGGAACGAGGAACGTCCCAGCGGGGAGCCTGGGACTCTGTCCCAGACCCTGCGAAGGGCTATCCGCCCTTTCGAATCCTGACCAGGCTTCGCCTGGACCATCATGATACACAATCTACCGGCTTCGGACTGCCTGTTTTACCTGGATAGTCTACCTCGTAACGTAATCGGTTCCCCTAAGTGCGAACCACATCGTAACCGACAACCCTCATCGCCCCCCTATGGGGAGATGTCGCCGCAGCGACAGAGGGGGTTCCCTCCGGCGACACCGCAACAGAGCGAGTTCCCCCGCAGCGGCATATCGGCTTTCCCTTTCGCCTCACTAACGCAAATTAACAAAATAAACCCCGGTTGAATCCGCCCCCGTTGGTCACAATAATGTCGTCGGATTGTGACTGTTGGGGGTGTCCTTATGCAATCGAACAAGGAAAACGGATCGAACGGAAGAACGCTAATCAGCGCGCTCACCGGAGTGATAAATGATACAAAACGATGGTTCGGCAGCGGCGTGACTGTGCGTCGGCGCGCGAAGCGTCCGCCCGTCAGACCGCGCTGGAAGACCGCCATATGGCTGATGCTATTCATGGCGGTAGCGGCGGGCGGGATCGGTTGGACGGTGTTCGACGTACCCAACTGGCAGATGCTGGACGTCGGCAAGATCATCAACGTGCAGCAGGTCTCCACGCTCTACGACTCGAACGGCGAGCTGATCGCCACGCTTCAGGGCAGCGAGAACCGCACCGTAGTCAGCCTCGAACAAATACCCGTTCATGTGCGCGACGCGTTCATAGCGGCGGAGGATCTGCGCTTCTACCAGCATTGGGGGTTCGACCCAATCCGGATAGCGGGCGCGTTTGTCGCGGATATCAAGCATCAGAGCCTGGGTGAAGGCGCTTCCACGATCACCCAGCAGCTAATCAAGCTAAGCCACCTGACCAGCGAGAAGACATTCTCTCGCAAGCTACAGGAAGTGTGGCTGGCCTGGCAGCTGGAGCAGCAATACTCCAAGGACGACATATTGGCTATGTACCTGAACTACATCTACTTCGGCAACCGCTCCTTCGGCGTCGAGAAGGCGGCGGAGTCATACTTCCATAAAACCGTAGAGGAACTGACTGTCGCGGAAGGAGCGATGCTTGCCGCCACGATCAAGGCCCCGTCGTACTACGCGCCCCACACCAGGCCTGAGAACAATATGGCGCGGCGCGACTATATACTGCGCGTGATGCTTGACAACCAGATGATCGACCAGGAGACACACGACGCGGCGGTGAATGAACACCCCGAGGTATACACCGCGCCGCTACCGGACGTGCCGTACGGCTGGTTCGCCGACCAGGCTATATCCGACGCGGAGGAATTGTTGGGCGTGAATAGCGAAACGTTGCTGGGCGGCGGATACAAGATATATACGACGCTCAATACCACGCTGCAGAGTGAGACGGACGCACTGTTTGCCAACAAAAATAACTTCCCCGCCAACGCGTCCGACGGCACAAAGGTGCAGAGCGCGATGGCGGTGGTGGACGTGAAGACGGGTGCGCTGAGGGCGGTCGAGGGGGGACGCGAGTATACGGTGAGGCGCGGGCTAAACCGCGCGACCGCTGCCAGCGCGAGACGCTCGCCAGGCTCGTCGATAAAACCATTAGCTGTATACGCTCCCGCTATCAAGATGGGTTACTCGACAGCCAGCGTGCTGCTTGATGAACCGGGAGACTTCAACGGATATACGCCCAGGAACGCGGGCGGCGTGTATCACGGACCGGTGACGATAAGGACGGCGATAGCGCGGTCGATGAACGTGGCGACAGTGAGGCTGCTGCAAGAGATAGGCGTGGGCGCGGGGAGGGATTTCCTTAAAAAGACGGGGATCACGGTGGATGATCGCGATTGGAATCTGTCGCTGGCGCTTGGATCGATGACGTATGGGGTGACCGCGCTGGAGATGGCCGGTGCATACGCTATGTTCGCCAACGGAGGGGTGTACAACGAACCGTATACTATCGAGAGAATTGAGGCGTTCGACGGCACGGATGTTTATGTTCACGAGGCGAATCCCGTTCGCGTTTTATCTGAACAGGATGCGTACCTGATGACCAGTATGCTGCAGTCGGTAACCAGCTGGGGCACAGGCAGCAGGTTGCAGGGCGCGGGTGTGCCGGTGGCGGGAAAGACGGGAACCAACTCGATCGGCGGGAGCGGACAAGGCAACCGAGACATCTGGATGGCGTCATATACCGTGGATTACGCTACGGCAGTGTGGATGGGTTTTGATGTGACGGACAGTAAGCACAGGCTGCCGGATTGGAACGCGGGAGGAGATGCGCCGGCCGCGCTGACGGCCGCGTTCTATAAAAAGGTGTACGCGAGCGCGAAGGGGAAGTCATTCCCGGTACCGGACGGGATTGTGATGCTGAATATCGATACGAAGTCGATTGCACTAAGGGGCGAAGTAATGCTGGCGGGGAATTTGACGCCAGCGAAGTATCGCGAACAGGAGGTGTTCCTGGCCAGCAGGAAGCCGACTCAGGTAAGCAATGTATGGTCAGCGCCGAGAGCGCCGAGCATGTATTATATAGAGCTGGCGGATGATGGGATGCCCAGGCTGGTATTCACGCCGTCGGACACGGCGACGGTGCGGATACAGCGATCCGACCCATGGGGAGGGTCGGTGGTTCTGACGGAGGTATACGGCCGGGCGGGGCAGCTGCAGACATACACGGATTACACGGCGCAACATGGTATTCGCTACACATACACGCTAACGCCGATACACTCTGAGTTGTTGAACGAGGGTGTGCTACTTGAAGGGCCGGCGGTGACGCAGTCTGCGCAGGCGTTCTCGCAGGGGGATAGTTTGTTGGATGATATGTTGGGGTTGTGGCGATGAATTCGGGATGGCCGGGGTGTCAGGTGACACTCCGGCCATTGATATGATATACGCAACGCTGTCGCCGAGGCTGCGCCGCATATCGTACCCTTCGTTTGCAGCCGTCGTGCCTGCTATACTGCGTCGATGCGGCGCAGACTATGTTTTACTGCAGATTCAATAAATCCACGAAAGATCGGATGCGCGCGGTTAGGCCTGCTCTTGAATTCCGGGTGAAACTGCACGCCTATATAGAACGGATGATCCTTGATTTCAACCATCTCAACCAGCCAGTTGTCAGGCGAGTGGCCGGATACAACCAATCCGGCGTCAGTCAGTGCAGACCGGAACTGATTGTTCACCTCGTAGCGGTGGCGATGCCGCTCGGATATCTTGCCGTTGCCGTAAAGCTCACGGGCTCGTGTGCCGGGTTCGAGATCGCATGGATACGCGCCCAGACGCATCGTCCCGCCCTTGGGGAGTATCCCCTGCTGATCCGGCATCAGCGCAATGACGTTATGCCCTCCGTCGGGGGCGAATTCCTCTGAGTCGGCGTCGAGCCAGCCCAACACGCTCCGCGCATATTCGATCGTCGCGATTTGCAACCCCAGACAGATGCCAAAGTACGGCACACCATTCATCCGCGCATACCGCGCTGCGCAAATCATTCCCTCAATCCCGCGACTGCCAAACCCGCCCGGCACCAGTATCCCATCGCAATCGGACAGCGCGTCGGCGCATCCTCCTGGCATATTCTCTAAATCAGAAGCGTCGATCCATTTGACATCCACGCGCGCAGCGTTTTCATAACCCGCGTGGGTAAGCGATTCCACAACAGATAGATACGCGTCGCGCAGCTGTACATACTTTCCCACCAACGCGATCTTGACCGTATGCTCGCGCCTTGACGCTCGCTTCAGCATAGCGTCCCACTCTGAGAAGTCTGGCGGAGGACACTGCAGTCCTAATTTTTGTGCTACCAGTCCGGATATACCCTGCGACTCCAGCATACCGGGCACCTCGTAAAGCCCTGGCATTGTGACGTTGCTGATAACACATTGAGTCGCTACGCCACATTGCTCTGCGATCTTGCGCTTCAGCTCGAACGGCAGCGGCTTGTCGCAGCGCGCTATGATCAGGTCGGGGGTAATGCCCAGCGATTGTAATTCATGCACGGAATGCTGGGTCGGCTTGGTCTTGTATTCACCGGCGGCGGCTAGAAATGGCACCAGCGTTACGTGAAGGAACACACACCTGCCGCGCCCTAACTCCTGCGCGGTCTGACGCACAGCCTCCAGGAACGGCTGGCTCTCGATATCGCCTATCGTGCCACCTATCTCCGTGATGACCACATCCGCGTGATCCTTCTCGCCCACCGCATATATGAAACGCTTGATCTCGTCAGTGATGTGAGGGATTATCTGCACCGTCTGGCCCAGATAGCTCCCCTCTCGTTCCTTGCTAAGCACGTTCCAATACACCTTGCCCGAAGTCATGTTGGAATACTGGTTCAAGTCTTCGTCGATGAACCGCTCATAATGACCCAGATCCAGGTCGGTCTCCGCGCCGTCGTCGGTCACGAATACCTCGCCGTGCTGGAACGGGTTCATCGTCCCCGGATCGACGTTCAGGTAGGGGTCAAGTTTCTGCGAAACCACTTTAAGCCCACGCATCTTCAGCAACCGTCCCAGCGACGCTGCCGTGATACCCTTGCCCAGCCCCGACAGCACGCCGCCGGTAACGATGACGTAGCGGGTCATACGCGTGCTCCTTTATCTGAACTGATCTTACCGACCCGGTTTAGATACGCGTCACGGCTCGGTCCGACGGATACCGTCGTGATCGGTCGGCGGATGCGCTCCTCTATCCAATCGATATAGAGCCGCGCGTTCTCGGGCAGGTCGGATTCACTGCGGCATTCAGTAGTGGGCGTACGCCATCCGGGCAGCGTCTCGAATACTGGCTTGGCGCGCTCCAGCCTCGCTCCTGTCGGGAATTTATCTGTCTGCTCCCCGTCAATCTCGTACGCCGTACACACGGGTATCTCGTCCATGAAATCCAGCGTATCCAGCTTCGTCAGCACGATTTCATCGATGCCCTGCAGTCGCGCGCCATACTTGGTTGCAACCAAGTCGAACGCGCCGACCATCCTCGGCCTACCCGTCGCAGCGCCGAACTCCTCGCCCACCTCGCGCAGCCTATTGCCTAAGCCGCCCTCAAACTTCGCGACAAATGGCCCCCCGCCTACGCTAGACGAGAACGCTTTCACAACGCCAATCACCTTATCCAGCCGACGAGCGGGGATCCCCGCGCCTATCGGAGCGCTGGCGGCCAGCGCGGAAGATGACGTCGTATATGGATATATGCCATAATCCAGATCGCGCAGCGTGCCCAGCTGCGCCTCCAGCAGGATATTCTTGCCCGCCTCTGCCGCCTCGTCGATATACTCGTCCGCGTCTATAACATACTCCAGGAACGGATCGCCGTATTCGCGCAGCCAGCCCATTGCGCCCTCGAGCGTGTAAGGCGGCAGACCGTATGGCTTAGCGAGGGTGATGTTCTTCCAATCTACCAGACGCGCGGTGAGCATCTCAAGGTAGGCGTGGTCGAGCAAGTCCTCCATACGCAACGCCTTTCGCAGCGCCCTGTCGGCGTATACTGGGCCGATGCCTCGGCGCGTGGAGCCTTGCTTGGCTGAACCCAGCCGATCCTCCTCCGCTCCGTCGGCGTGGCGGTGCCACGGCATACAGATAGCTGCGCGGCGGCTGATCTTCAGGTTGACGGGAGAGATGATGACGCCCCGTGCGCGCAGCTGGTTCACCTCGTTGAACAAATGCTCTATATCGACGACCATGCCGCCGCCCAGCACGTTGACCACGTTTGGATGGAATATCCCCGACGGCACCAGGTTCAGCACAAACTTGCCCATATTGTTGACGATGGTATGCCCCGCGTTGTTGCCGCCCTGGTAGCGCGATACTATGTCCGCGCTGCCGCTTAGCAAATCCACTGTGCGGCCCTTGCCCTCGTCGCCCCAATTGACGCCGACCACTGATGTGATCATCGATAATTCCTCCTTTATGTGGGTGGTAAACCACGCCCTTTATGGCGAGGCTTGCCGTTCTCAGGCTCCCGCCAGGAACGCGAACTGCGCCTCGCACAACCCTTTATAGTGTCCGTCCGGCAACTGGATCAATTCCTCGTGCGTGCCGCGTTCGGCGATCTTGCCATCCTGCACGACCAGAATGCAATCCGCTTTGCGGATTGTTGACAGACGGTGCGCGATGACGAAGCACGTGCGGCCCTTAAGCAATCGCTCAATAGCCTTCTGGATCAACTGCTCGGTGTGGGTATCAATCGAGCTGGTCGCTTCGTCGAGGATCAGTATGCACGGGTTGTTCAGCAGCGCGCGCGCGAACGATACGAGCTGTTTCTGCCCGGCGGAGAGCGTCGAGCCGCGCTCGTTTACCTCGGTCAGATATCCCTTCTCCATCCGCGTGATGAAGCCGTGTGCGTACACCGCCTTTGCCGCCTCAATTACCTCGTCGTCCGTAGCGTCGAGACGTCCATAACGGATATTATCCATAATGGTGCCAGAGAATATGAATGAATCCTGCATCATCACGGACATTTGAGAGCGCAGCGACGACAGCGTTACGGACTGAACGTCCGTGCCGTCGATGAGCACGCGCCCGTCAGTCGCGTTATAGAACCGGCTAATTAGGTTTACGACGGTGGACTTGCCCGCGCCCGTCGGACCGACCAGCGCGATCGTCTGACCAGGCTTCGCGGTAAAGGATACCTCCTTGAGCACGGTCGTTTCCTTGTCATAGCCGAATGTGACTCGGTCAAACACAACCTCGCCCTTGATCGGCGGCATCAACGAGGCGCCCTCGTTGTCATGCACCTCTATTGGGGTGTCGAGTATCTCATAGATGCGCTCGACCGAGGCCATGGCGGTCAGCAAAGAGTTATAGAAGTTGGACAGGTTGCTGATCGGATCCCAGAACCGTCCTAGATACCACAGTATCAGCAGGAGGTTCGCCAGCGTGACGCCGCGAGCGCCGCCCATCAGCGCGAGGCCGACCAGGTATACAAGTACCGTACCCAGCGTGGACGTGATATCAATCGCGGGCCAGAACAGATTGTTGTACCTCACGGCCTTCATCCAGCTGGTGCGGATATCGTCGTTGGTGTCGTTGAACGTCGTTTGGTTCTCACCCTCGCGGGTAAAGGATTGGGTAACGCGCATACCTGCAAGCGACTCATGCAGGTAGCCGTTCATCGTCGACGTCTTGACGCGGAGGGCCTGCCACGCGCGGCGCATCCGCCGCTTGATGATCGTCACCAGCGTCGCGAGTATGGAGAGCGAACATAGCGACACCAGCGTCAGCCGCCAATCGACGGTCAGCATGATCACAATCAGCAGCACCAGCGTCATACAATCCACGACCAGGTTGATTATCCCGTTTGAGAACAGGTCGTTCAGCGAGTTGACGTCGTTTATGACGCGAACCATTATCTTGCCCGCCGAACGCGAGTCGAAGAAGTTGAACGACAACTGCTGTATGTAGTCGAACAGATCCTGTCTCAACTGCGCTATAGCTTTGCGGCCGTTAAAGTCCGTGATTCGCACGCGCGCGCGCAGCACCACGCCGCCGACAGCCGAGCAGGCGATCATCGCCGCGACATACATCGCCAGCGCTTTAGAATCGAATCCGTTTGTCTTGATATTCTCCAGCACGCCTACCGCGCGGCTCATGAAGAACGGCCCGGCCAGGCTGAGCACCGAATACGTTATCATCAACCCCAACGCAAAGAGCATCTGTTTACGGTAGGGATACAGGTAGCGTATCAGCCGTGCGAACTGGGTTCGGTTAAACGGCGCCTCTAATATCTCGTCGTCCGTCGTG
>JAISBH010000114.1 GCA_031266295.1 Oscillospiraceae bacterium
TTCCTTCCCGCAAGAAATCCTGTAGACGAATACGTTCTTCCGGTGTAAAATGTACATATGGCTGCATAGTTCCCTCCGGTGTGCGTGTTTGTTTTTGTCAACATCATCTTACACCTTCAGAACTATGCTGTCCGTATCTCCATGTGTTGCACTTGTTATGATAACCTGTCTTCCCCCGTGGGAGGGTCAGGCGGGTGACGTGAGTTGAGTGTAGCGAGGGCGCGTAGCGCACCTCCCAAAGCCATCAGAGCCTTTACACACATGCCCGGTATCTGTTATGATATCCGCATGAGTAAAACATTATCGTCGACGATACCCGGCTTGGGTCAAAATCCCGTATATTTCGACGGCGGATTCGGTACGCAGCTGCAGCAGCGCGGCTTACCTCAAGGCACGCCACCCCCTATGTGGAACATACAAAACCCAGCCGCCGTAAAGGCTGTGCACCTTGCGTATCTGGAGGCGGGCGCGGATATTGTCACATCGAATACATTTATCGCGAACCGCTGGTTCACGGGCGATCAAGCTGCGGCGACTTCCGCGGCGGGCGTTGCCATTGCGCGGGAAACCGCGCGCGAGACCGATCGAGGCGTCGTCGCGCTGGATATAGGCCCGTCAGGACGGATGCTGGAACCATTCGGCGATCTGCCGTTCGAGGACGCTATAGCGGGCTACACCGAGACGATCGCGGCGGGCGCCGCCGAAGGCCCTGACTTTATCCTGCTGGAGACGTTCACCGACGCTTATGAGGCCAAGGCGGCCGTTCTGGCAGCGAAGGCCTGTACCGATTTGCCCGTGCTTGTATCTTTTTCGTTCAGCGATGGCGTGCGCTTGATGACGGGCTTGGACGCGCGAGGGGTCGCCGCGATGTTCGAGAGCCTGGGCGTCAGCGCCGTCGGCGCGAACTGCGGCATGGGTCCGGACGGCATGGTGCATGTGGTTCGTGAGCTTGTGCGATCCACGCGGCTGCCCGTGTTCGCCAACCCGAACAACGGCAGGCCAAAAATTGAAAATGGCCGGGCCGTCTACAGCCTCACGCCGGATGGTTACGCCGCACTCGCGGCCTCGCTGTTCGACGAAGGCGCGTGGATGGTCGGCGGCTGCTGCGGAACCGGGCCGGAGCACATCTGCGCGCTGCGCTCGCTAAGCAAAGACAAGCGGTTAACGCCGCGTCCCGCCAGCGTATCCGCTGTAATCACGTCGGGCGCGAGGACATACGGCTTAGACAGTATATCCAATATCTCAGACGCGTTGAACGCCTCGTCGAATCCGCGCTTCCGTGCGCTGATATCGGCGTGGGACGGCGGCGTCGACTCGGCGGAGGAGATTGCGGAGGAGGCGGTCGAGCTGGCGTTCGATGCTCTGGACGAGGGCGCGGACGCGCTTCGCGTCAGCCTGGATGGCGCGGCGGATCCGGATTTTTACCGAATTTTAACGCCTAAAATTCAGACGACAATACATATACCGCTGATTTTTGGGGATTCGGATCAGGCGGCGTTGACCATGGCGCGTCGCGTTTACAACGGTCACAACGCCGAGGATGAAGCGCCCGTCCCGCTGCCTGTGGGAAGCGGAGGTTCCGCTAGATGAAACGCCTGGCAGCTGTGCTGCTCGCGATCTTGATATTGGCCGGAGGCGCTGCGTTATACCTGCGCCTGTCGGCAAATCTGTCCGTCGTCGGCGCGTATATCGAGATTCATCCCGCTGCCGAGTCCATGCCCGTTTATGAGGATCTGAAGAGCAAACTGGCCGACGGCTCGTTCACGGGCGATATACTCTCCGACGCTGACCTGACCTCGCCTGAAGGCTATGAGTTCCTGGTGTATACGGTGAGGCTGCGCAACTATGGCATACTGCCTGCGGAGTGGATCAGGATTGAGATAGCGCCTGTGTCCGATTGGGACGTGATCGCTGTAGGCGAGCCTCGAGGCTTCAGCCTGGCCGCCTTCTCAACGGGCGCGCTGTCGGGAACCATGCTTGCAAGGGCGGGCGGCAGCCCCGCCCGAATAGTCACTATACGCTATTACGTGTATGGAAGAATGTTCACAATCGACGTGCCGGTGAACCGCGCGATATGACGGCCTGTCCTTTTTTATGGGTTGTCCCGTATAATTCCACAATAAATCGCCTCAAAAACATCTGTTGGAGTCATGCGAACCCCTCCTGACGAATAGTATGCGCTGTGCAGGGTGTAACGGTTTTACGCCTCCCGCATACGATGTGAGTGTGAGAAGACCTCATCACAACCGAATTAAGGAGGCTTTTGCATGTCTTTTTACTCCTACAAGAATGGCAACCCGGGCAGCTGCCCTGGTGTGATTGCGGGCGACGCTCTGAGCGGCCTTCAAGAGAAGGTCTGCATCCAGGTTAAGCGCGTTTATGACTCTTGTTTGCAGCAGGATCCGCTGAAGGATGTGAAGGTGAAGTTCACTCAGTTCGCGGCAGTACCCAAGACCGTCTGCACGCGCGGAGGTGCTTGCGTAGCCGTCGACGGGGACAGCGCCAACCAGCCTATAGCGCCCATTGTATTTGAGAGCTGCCGTTCGTCAACCACCCAGAGCGAGATTACATCGTTGACCGTCGAACGCCTGTGCGACCGCCCGTGCTTCGCGCGCGTGCGCGCCACGATCGAGGTACCGATCGACATCCTGTTCTCGGACGCCAAGTGCAACGAGTTCATCGGTCGCGCGGTAGTCACCGTCCACAAGGACGTACTGCTTTCAATTCCTGATGAATCGATCGTGCCGTACTCCATAGAGTCCATGGGAAGCGCGATATGCGTATCCGGTTCCTACATAGGCGACAACACCTTCCAGATGACCGTGTGCGTTACCGTCGTCCTAAAGGTTCTCGCCGAGGTAGAAATTCTAGTGCCTAGCTATGGATTCTGCAGCATCCCACCGTGCGAAGAATTCGCGGAAAACGTCTGCGACGAATTCTTCTCGCTGCCGCTGTTCCCGCCCGCGTCGTTATGCGGGGAGGGCTGCGTGAGCGTAGGCACGGCAACCAAGCCGTCGACCACGGCGGTTCCGCGCCCGGCGTATTCCGCCTGCGGGTGCGTGAAGTAATCTGGCTCGCGTTCCCAGCCTGGCTCGTGCCATATTTATGTTCCAACAGACAACCGGGACCGCTAAAGCGGGCCCGGTTATTTGTGCGGGTTTGGCGAGGTGGGGAAACCCCCTCCCGAGTGCGACACCAATCCCAAATTTGGAATTGCTGTAGAGTAAGTTCATTTACAAGTTATTTAATAAGAAACGTTAAGAGTCGCTATCCCAGTCGGCTCTTTTCTGCAGTCTGTAAAAGCTGTCATGCGCGCCTGCCTCCTCGATTGCTCTCTTGACTCGCTGTCGGCGCGTTGTGAAAGTTGATTTCCGTGAGAAATTCCCTTACGGCGGTTGATTCAACCGTTTAAGTGTGATACATTCCATATAATTAACGCGTTGACTCGTTTCCATGATTCGGATGCCGGCGCGGCGCGTATACTAATGAACGATTCATTCGGTCGATACATTACATTGGCGGAGGGCGCATGTTTGTCGACGCTGGCGGGGTAAACGTCGACTATGAGCAAGCCGGGCAAACGGGCCCGCCGGTGCTGCTGCTGCACGGCTGGGGCTGCGACGTTTCGTTGTGGCGTCCCATCATCGAACGGTTGTCGCCGCGCTGCCGAGTGACCGCACTGGATCTCCCCGGGCACGGCAAGAGCGGCCGCCCGCCCGAACCGTGGGACGCGAGGGCCTTCGCCAGAATGGTCGCGGATTTCATCCGCAAGACGGATATAGCGGGCTGTCATATCGTCGGTCACTCGCACGGCGGACGCGTCGCGCTGCGCCTGGCGCTGGATCAGCCGGACTTGATCGGCAAGCTGGTGCTGACAGGCGCGGCTGGACTGCGCGGAAAACCGACGTTCAAGAAGAGCGCGCGCGCCCGATTGTACAAGATACTTCGCGGATCGCTGAACGGTTTGGATAGACTGCGCATACTCGGCGGCCTTCCCGAACGCGCGCGGGCCGCGCTGCGCGGCACGTTCGGCTCGCCTGATTACAAGGCGCTGGACGATGAAATGCGTCGAACGTTCGTACTGCTGGTTAACACAAACCTGGAACCGGAACTGCCGAACGTCCACGCGAGCACGCTGCTATTATGGGGTGATAAGGATACTGAGACGCCCCTATGGATGGGCCAGTTGATGGCCGAACGCATCCCGGACGCGGGCCTTGTCGTGCTAGAAGGCGGCACACACTTCGCTTATATCGAGCAGCCGGACCGGTTCTGCCGGATCGCGCTGCAGTTCATTCTCAATTAGGGAGTCGTGTATGATCGATTGGCTGGATTTCATAATCGGGCTACCATTTTGCCTGACTGCGGCGCTGACGACCGTGCTGGCCGCGCGCGTCCCCCTGCACCTGCTGCAATTGGAGAGCTACCAGCTGCCTGGTTACAGGCGCGCGGTCGGCGACAATCCGCTGCGCGCGATACTGCCGGGGGTTGTGTGCGCGATGGCCAATGCGGCGTTCTTCGGGCTGTCATCGCTGCACTTCGTGTGGTACGCGCGGCCGCGCGCGCTGACTATGCGCGACGGGCTAGCGTTCCTGTGGATGTTCGCCGCCATGCTGCTCAGTATGGCGGTCGGCGTCGCGGTCGAACTGTACATCCGCAAGAAACCGGCCAAGAAGCCACTAGTTCTGACCGGAAGGATGAAGCGGCTCATCGTTTCGCTGGGAATCATTACCTTTATTGTCGCGTGCTTAATGGCGTTCGTCCCGCGATGGGTCGGCGCCGCGCCGCTGCTGCCGATTTTCACGCCCGCCTGGGTCGCGCTCGCCACTATGTGCGCGGAACCTGTCGAAAGGCGCATCAACCATGGATTCTTTAAGGACGCTCAACGTATCCTGAACGAGCGTCCCGACTTGATCAAGATCGGTATCACCGGCAGTTATGGTAAGACGTCGACGAAATTCATGCTGGCCGCTATCCTGGGTGAGAAGTACAACGTACTAGCGACTCCATCCAGTTTTAACACGCCTATGGGCGTGACGCGCGTCGTACGCGAACAACTCAAGCCGGAGCATCAGGTATTCATCGCGGAGATGGGCGCGCGCCATGTAGGCGACATTAAAGAGTTGTGTGAGTTGGTGCGTCCGGCGATCGGGATCATCACGTCAGTCGGACCGCAGCACCTAGAAACATTCAAGAGTCAGGATAGTATTACAAACACCAAGTATGAACTGATACAGGGTCTGCCGGACGACGGGCACGCGGTATTCATCGCCGACGGGGCGATTGTTGAGGGATTGTACGGCAAGACCGGAAAGCCGCGCAAGCATCTGTCCGGAGATCGCGCGGGTGGCGAGGGACTGCGCGCGGAGGGCGTTACGACCGGATCGTGGGGCAGCCGGTTCACGATCGTGTTCGCCGACGGAACCAAGGCGGCGTGTGAAACAAAGATACTCGGCGCGCACAATATCAACAACCTGTTGTTGGCCGCAACGGTCGCAAAGCTGCTTGATTTAACGCCCGCGCAGATAGCGTCCGGGATAGCGAAAGCTCAGCCAATCGAGCATCGGCTGCAACTACTGCCCAGCTCAAACGGCGTGACGGTCATAGACGACGCGTTCAACAGCAACCCCGCCGGATCCAAGGCCGCGTTGGCTGTACTTCGGACATTCCCGCCGCGCCGGATCCTCGTCACCCCAGGCATGGTGGAGCTGGGCGAGGAGCAGGACGCTCTCAACCTCGCGTTCGGCGAATCAATGAAGGACTCGGTTGACGTCGTAATACTCGTCGGGGTAAGACGCACACAGCCAATATTCGATGGATTAAAAACGTCTGGCTTTGATATGTCGTCCATCCATCAGGTGGAGGACTTGAACGCCGCGCAGGAGATATTGGCAAAGACGCTGAAGGCGGGCGACACGGTATTGTTTGAAAACGACCTGCCCGACAACTATAATTCGTAAGATGGGTATAGAGCCCACGCCGACCACTATAACGCACACGGAGGTATGATAATTATGAAGAAAACCATGGCCGTGCTGTTCGGCAGCCGCAGTGTCGAGCACGACGTATCGATAGTATCGGCGGTGCAATGGATGGACTCCGCCGATCCATCAAAGTACGACGTCGTTCCAGTGTACCTGGCCCACGACGGCGCATGGTATACAGGCGAGCCGCTGAAGGATCTCAACGCGTATAAACCGTTCAACCCGCTGGCTCCGGGTATCGTTAAGGTGCTGCCCGACTTGACGGCCAACGCGCGGACGTTGCTATCGGTATCGGAGAAGCCGCGCCTGTTCGGCGGCCCAAAACCAGAGCTGAAGGTTGCGGCTGTTATCGACGTCGCCGTGCCGATATTCCATGGCCTGAACGGCGAGGATGGGACGATTCAAGGCGTGCTGGAGCTGATGAATCTGCCCTACACATCCAGCGGTTTAGTCGGCTCGTCGGTCGGCATGGATAAGATCGCGATGAAGCAGCTGTTCAAGGGTATGGGTTTCCCTATACTGGACTTCCATTGGGCGACACGCGACGCGTGGAACGCTCGGCAGGTCTCCATACTTGACGAGATTGAATCCAAGATGCCCTATCCACTATTCGTTAAACCCGCGAACCTGGGTTCATCGATCGGCATTGCGAAAGCAAAAACGCGCGCCGAGCTGATCGACGCGCTGGACGTGGCGTTCTCTTACGATCGCCGCGCCGTCATTGAACCGGCGGTGAACGATCCCGTCGAGGTGAACTGCTCCGCGCTGGGGTTTGACGAGGACGTTCGGGTATCCGTTTGCGAAATGCCCGTCAGCTGGCAGGAATTCCTAACATTCGAGGAGAAGTATATCCCTGACGCGAAAGCCGGCGAATCCAATAAGACCGGGTCGAAGGCCGCCGAACCCTCCGGCGCCAAGAACCCTGGAGGTATGGCGAACGCGAAGCGCCGCATCCCCGCTCCGATCGGCGATGAGATGACCGCCCGCGTGCAGGGTCTCAGCGCGGACATATTCCGCGCGCTGGACTGCAAGGGCGTCGTGCGCATCGACTATATCATCGATCCTGCTGAGAACACGCTGTACGTCAACGAAATCAACACCATCCCCGGTTCGCTGGCCTACTACCTGTGGGACGCGACGGATCTGCCGTATCCCAAGCTAATCGACCGGATGGTCGAACTGGCCGAATACGCGCACGCGCGCAAGAACGAGGCGAAGTTCGGCTTCGACTCCGCGATACTTAAAGCCGTCTCGATTGGAGGCGGCAAACGATGATGGACGGGCGGCAAACCGCCCATACGGGAGACGCTGATGTACAATCATCAAGAACCGGACGCCCCTGTCGGAGCAGTCATATCGAATAACCCTGTCGTGAACCTGACGGCTACTTTCGCGTCGGCGTCGTTCCTGGCGGGACTGTTCCTGTGCTTTGCCGACGCGCACAGCAAAACGATCCGGCGTTACTCGGTACAGTCGGTGGGACTGGGCGCGGCGTGGATCGCGTTCGCTATGGCGGCGTGGATACTCGCGCTGCTGGCGGCGTTCATACCATTCGTGGGCGGCGCGCTAGCGGCGGTATTCTATATAATCTGCGGCGCGGGCACGCTGGTATACGCCGTGACGCGCGTTAAGATGATGTTCAGCGCGTATCGCGGGCTGGCGTATGTGCTGCCGGTTATCGGGGAGACGCTCCGGAGGTTTGAGTAGCAGTCTCGGCGTGTCATAGCGGCCTTGTTAGCTTATACCCAATTTCAGTTTCGTTAGTATACAGCGCGTCCTGACGCAGGAACGCGCCTGTTTTCGCGTTGATGGTCTGGCGAATCACATCGACGGACTCATATGTTTTCCCATCCTTTTCAAAGTACCGCAGATTCTCATTCACAATCCTATATCTCTTCTCGGGCGGACGCTTCACGAGTATCCTTCCGTAATAGTACAAATCATCCATCGTTAGTTCAATCTGCATAGCTTCGCATGAATCGTTACGCACCCGCAGATCCAGCCAACCCTCAAGGATCGTAGCGTCCACGCCGCAGGGGTCGTCCGTCGAGGGATTGGGGAACTCCTTCACCCCATGCCTATGCCGCTCCACGATCGTAAGAGGCGTGTGCAGGAACAGCCAGAACAAAGTGTTGCTCAACTGACACAGCCCGCCGCCATAGACCGCCACCAACCGCCCGTTGTGCACGCAGAGTCCATCCTTGTACGCTTCTCGCTCATCCGCGTGACGCGCCAGCCACCAGAGCGAGAACGTCTCGCCCGGATATATCACCACGCGGGACACGACCTCGGACGCCAGGCGCAGGTTATGCACCTTGTTATACTGGTATTGTATATCGGCCCCCGTATGCTCGTTGATCAGCAGAGACCGAGCCGCCGCCAGTTCATATGGGAACGGCGGCTCTTGGCGCGACGAGTAACGGTTCCCGTCGAACCGCATCTTCATGTAGTACGACTTCTTGCGCTGCCATTGACGCAGCGGCATCAGAAACGGAAAACGCTGGGTCGCCAATTTTCTAGACACCTCATAATCCTCCCGCATAAGCTTCGTATTAAATCCTATCAGCATGTTCGCCTGCGGTGTTTAACCAGGACTGGAGAAACCCTTACGTTTATCTGAAGAAACCGCCATAAGAAATCCTTAAGAAATGCCTAAGCCGAATCCTACGAACCGCGCGGCGGGATTATGGTTTAATGACAGCGTCGAAAAGCGATGAATAGAATCGCGTGATAATAAGGAGGATTGAGGCGGTGAACACGAACAAAGTAAGGCTGCTGGTTCTGTACGGCGGCGCGTCGGAGGAGCATGGCGTATCCGTCAAATCCGCGCGTGAATTCTCGCGGCGGCTGAACCCGACGCGATACGATACGATCTATGTCTATGTCGGTCGCGACGGCATATGGAGACCGACGGAATCGCCGGATAGCGAACCCGCGCAAGGTACGTTCGCCGCGTTGTCGACCGACCGCAGCAATAAAGGGCTTATCGTGCTGAAGGGCGGATCATACCAGGTTATGCCAGTCGACGCCGCCTTTCCGATGCTGCACGGGAAGTACGGCGAGGACGGCGTGATTCAGGGCGTGCTGGAAGCGTCAGGCATTCCATATGTAGGATGCGGTATCGCCGCGTCGGCTCTGTGCATGGACAAGGTGCTTACATATATGGTCGTATCGGAATCAGGCGTGCGCGTACCGCGTCATAGGACGATAAGCGCGAACGCCGTCACGACAGGCGGGCTGAAATACCCGCTGTTCGTCAAGCCCGCGCGTTCGGGATCTTCGTTCGGCGTCAGCAAGGTGAGCGAGGCGGCTTCACTGGAGGCCTCGGTACGCGCCGCGCTAGAGTACGACGACAAGGTGTTATTGGAAGAAGCCGTTGAAGGTCTGGAGATAGGCTGCGCCGTGATGGGGAATGGGTCAAACCTGATCACCGGCGAGCTGGATCAGATCGGCCTGTCGGGCGGATTCTTCCGCATCCATCAGGAATCCAAACCCGAGCAAGGTTCCGAAAACGCTACCATCACCGTACCGGCTCCCATACCGGAAGTGGCGCGAACCCTCGCGGTCGAGACCGCAAAGACGGTCTTCCGCGCGCTGGGATGCCGGGGACTCGCGCGCGTGGACATGTTCCTGACCCCGGACGGGCGTATAGTACTCAACGAGGTGAATACCATGCCCGGTTTCACTTCATACAGCCGCTATCCTAGGATGATGGCGTGCGCGGGTCTCTCGCTGGACGACGTGATCGACCGGCTGATCGCTCTGGCGTTGGAAAAAGAGGGATGCGCGCTATGAGTACAATAAGTACGAAGCGTAAAATAATCAGCCGCGTCATACTGGCCGTCATTCTGCTGACGGCGTGCGGCTGCGCACAAGCTCAAGATCGCAGTCCGATCGTGTCGGACACGCTGCAGCCTTACAACATACCTAACGCGGCGATCGGCAGCGTAATGCTGGTCAGCGCGTCCAACCCGCTGCCGGATGGGTTCGCCGTCGGTGCGCTGGTGAATCTCTATAACGAGAAGCGTTCCTTCGCGCTGGCATCCAGCGGCATCCGCCTGACCCGCGAGACATTCGAGGCGGCTAATCAAATGTTCGCTCAGGCGAAGCGTGACGGCGTAAGCGGTTTCATACTCACCAGCGGATACCGGACGGAGGACGAACAGCGCACGCTGTATGAAAACACCACCGATGGAACGGCCGCACCTCCTGGCGCCAGCGAGCATCAGACCGGACTCGCCTTTGACGTTACGTCGCACAGCGACGGTGGTTTTGAGGATACCCCGCAATTCCGCTGGCTAAGCGAGCATTGCTGGGACTATGGCTTTATCCTGAGGTATCCCGAGGGCAAGGACGGCATAACCGGCATCCCTTACGAACCCTGGCATTACCGGTATGTGGGCGCTATAATAGCGCGTGAAATCCACCAGAACAGCTGGACGCTGGAAGAATATCTGGAGGATCATTATGAAAGGAATGGCAGCTGACATGCGAAGTGTGGAGCTTAATCCCTGTGCGTCGGGTGCGACAGGGCGGGATATATCGCTGACGGAGGGTTTTGTCTATCTGGACGCCGTGCTGCCCGGAGTGTTTTGGGACGCGAAATACGCGACGGAGGATAACTTCACCGGAGCGGTGGTGGACGGATATCGCGTGAACCGCGTCGTGGGAACGCAGGAGATGGCGGACGCCCTCCTCAATGCCGCGCCTCTCGCAGAGAAACGGGGACAGGCCCTGCTGTTATGGGACGGATACCGCCCGCAGCGCGCCGTCGATTTCTTCTTAAAATGGGCGGCTTCTCCCGAGGACGGCAGGACGAAGGCCAGGCATTATCCCAATATCCCAAAGACGGACTTCGTTCGCCTGGGCTATGTGGCGGAAAAATCCGGCCACACCAGGGGCAGCGCGATCGACCTGACGCTGTGCGATTCCACGGACGGGCGACCTATCGATATGGGCGGCGTATTCGATCTACTGGATGAACGTTCGCATCACGGTGCGAAAGGGCTGTCCGCGTCTGCGGCACGAAACCGCGAGATATTGCGGGAAATCATGGAGGACAGCGGTTTTAACCCTTACGATCGGGAATGGTGGCACTATTCGCTAAGAAATGAACCGTATCCGGATCGTTACTTTGATTTCCCTATAGAATAGCAGTGGGTAACGCGCCGCCGCAGCTATTGACAGTCCGCAAACGAAACCCTATCCTAATGATCGGCGGTGATGATGTGAACGAAAAGATTATGGTCGTGGATGATGAACGGGAAATCGCCGATCTGGTGGAGTTCTATCTCAAGAATGAAGGTTATGACATATATAAATTCTACAGAGGCGCGGACGCGCTAATGTGCGCTGCGGAACGCTCGCTCGACCTGGCCATACTGGACGTCATGCTCCCGGATGTGAGCGGCTATGAGATCTGCCGCATCATCCGTGAAAAGCGCACGTACCCGATTTTGATGCTGACAGCGAAGGGGGAGGAGATCGACAAGATAACCGGCCTCACGCTCGGCGCGGACGATTACGTGACAAAACCGTTCCGACCGTTGGAGCTGGTAGCGCGCGTAAAAGCGCAGCTCCGGCGATACACCCGATACAACGACGGCCAGAGTGACCGCCGCGAGAATGTGCTGGCTGTTCGCGGCCTGACGCTGAACCTCGACTCGCACGAGTGTACGCTGGACGAGCGGTTTGTTTCATTGACGCCTATCGAGTTTTCGATACTGCGGCTGCTGGCTGAATCGCCCGGCAAAGTCATTCCCGCTGAAGAGATATTCGAACGCGTGTGGGGCGAGAAATACCTGAATAACGCCAACAACACCGTCATGGTGCATATCCGTCACCTGCGCGAGAAACTGCGCGATTCGCCCGAGCAGCCAAAGTATATTAGAACCGTGTGGGGAGTGGGATATAGACTTGAGAAATGAGGAACATGTATTCCTGCGCAAATGCGTGATGATCGCGGTTATCGCCATGGCGGCGACGCTGGTCGTGGTGTGGGTGCTCGACACGATGTTCAACGGCACGCTGCTGAACTTCTTCTCAATGCTGTTCATAACCCCCTCTATCAGGGGTTCCGTACGAACCTCGCTGCTGGGCTACGGTATTGTACTGATGCTGTTTGTATCGCTGGTCTGCGTCGTGGTCGCGTACAGAACCTATATATCGCAGCACGCGCTCTACGTAGAGGCTAAGGCCGAAGCGGATCGCGCCAAGGCGCTGGCTGAAACGGAGGCGCAGCGCAAAAGTGATCTGATCACCTACCTGGCGCACGATCTGAGGACGCCGCTGGCCTCCGTCATCGCGTATCTAAGTCTGCTGGACGAATCGCCTGATCTCGCGCCGGATCAGCGCGCCAGGTTCGTCGGCGTCACGCTGGATAAGGCCAACCGTCTTGAGCGTCTCATTGACGAACTGTTCGAGATCATCCGCTTCAGCCTGCAGTCAATCACGATGAACGAGGAGCGGATCAGCCTAAGATTCATGCTGGAGCAGCTGGCTGACGAGTTCTATCCCATTCTGCTACCCCATAGCAAGACCATCCGCGTTTCATGCGAGGAAGGACTGACGCTGCGCGGCGATTCAGATAAGCTGGCGCGCGTGTTCAACAACATACTGAAGAACGCCTCCGCCTATAGCTACGACAACACACAAATCACGATAACCGTACACCAAAATGAGGACGGAACCGAGATTCATTTCGAGAATCACGGCGACCCGATCCCGAGGCACAAGCAGGACGTGATATTCGAGAAATTCTATCGATTAGACGCGTCGCGCGCCTCGAAGACAGGCGGCGTCGGCTTGGGTCTTGCTATCGCGAAGGAGATCGTCGAGGCGCACGGCGGAAGCATATCGGTAAACAGTGATGCAGCGTCCACGGTGTTTACCGTGGTGATCCCGGCATCACAGTAACGGTGCTCTAACGCTATCCTAATCCATACCGCGTCTCGACCATACTGTCTTTTCCGCTGCAATCGAGCTTAAACTCCACCGGCTGCTTGCCGATGTGTTCCAAGGCTAGCTCGACGTGCTTCAATATAATGCCCAAATCGAACAGGTACAGCCTGCCTGGCAGCACCCTGCCTATACCACGGACGCTGGAGCGCACCGTCGCCTTGCCGTCTGTGAAGGTCAGCTTCCACGGCTGCAGATTAACGGCGGACGGCGCAAGCCTTGCGGCGCGGGCGACGTCGTTATCCTCATTGCTGACGTCCGTGATTTTGTTACGCTTGAACTCTCCCTCTCCCTTGCGGAGAGGGACGCTCGTTTTGCCAAAGCCCAGCAGGATACGGTAATCGGGCTGCGGTTCTTGCGGTTTCGCCATACCGCACCAAACGCTGCCATAGCCCGCGCTCTGCAGGTACAGATCCACACCCTGCAAAACGTAGCCGATGTTCACCCGAGCGGCGTCGCTGTCGTCGGCGAACGCGAGTATTGCGTATGGGGCTAACCCGCCCTTGAGCTTATCGCTGCCCACGATCTCAAACCGCGCGGACTGCCCCGGCAGCTGCTTCACTCCGTCGAGATAGGTCTTGATTCCGGACAGTTCCGCCTCGTCCAGCGGGGTCTTGTCGTATTGCCGGACGCTCCGGCGGGCGAATATGGTTTCATACAGCGTCATTTTTAATCACCCTCGTAATCATCCTTCGTTATTGTTCGTCGCTGTTGATTATACTCCTCTACTCCATCGCTTTCAACGACTCAACCATGTCGATCCTCCGTATCTTCCCGAAGAACATAAGGTTGACCAGTATGGACAGCCCGAACGTAAACGCGAGCGATATCAGCAGTGTCCGCGCGCCAAGCATGACCGGGAAGTCGAACGAATCCCCAGAAAACGCCACGATCATCCGCGTCAGCGTCAAGCCGCCCGGCACGCCGATAATGAACCCGATCGCGGAGAACCACAGGTTCTGCGTCAGTAGCAAGCTGCGCAGAGCGCTAGTCTTGAAACCCATCACTTTCAGTGTGGCCAGCTCGCGCTCCATCTCGGTGAATGATAGCAGCCCCAGGTTATACAGCACCACCACCGCCAGTATCGCGGCGGCGATGATGAGTAGGTACACCATTATGTACATGGATTCGGTAAGGTCAACCCAACCGGCGACGCTGTCCTTCGTCAGCGTAATTGAGTCCACACCGTCCGGCAGAGAAGATGGTTCATCCCCCGTAATTATAGCCGTCGGACGGTACGACAGGCCCAGCGATTCATAATACGCGCGCGACATTGCGATACCCTGGCCGACCGGCTCGCGGTAGATCGCTGCTACCGTACTCTCAAGCCAGGTATCGCCGCCGTAGACGCGCCACTCGATCGTATCGCCCTGCTTGACATTCAAGCTCTGAGCCATCTTCATCGTGATGGATACGCCGTCCTTCGGAAACTCCATCCCGCGCATGTTCACGTCCGTGGGCCGAATCAGCGTCGTGCCGTCGGTCACCAACAGCGCGCCAGTCTTCCTCTCGCCGTTAGCCGCAATCTCAACCGCCGCCTCCATTATCGCCTCGCCGCGCACTGACTCAATCGCGTCCAGCGTTTGAGCCTCCGTCGCGTTTTCATTGAGAGCCAGTTTTGCGGCGTAGAGGTTGATCGTCTCATATTGCCAAACCGTCATGCGTTTCATGCTGTCGTTCATCGTAAGCGAGCATATGACCAGCGCCGCGCATCCGAATACCCCCACGACCGCCATCGCCGAGCGGATGAGATTGCGAGACGCGTCCCGCAGGTTCCATTGCGCGTTGAACCCGAAACGCCGCCACAGCCTGGATCGTTCCAGCGGGTTATGCCTGAATGATCTGGGCGATTTCGGACGAAGCGTCTCGGCGGGCGTACCGTGGAGCATACGCCTCACGGCCAGCCAGGTCGCCAGTGCGCACAGCGCCGCGATCAGCGCGGTCATCCACGCGTATGCCGCCGCCCACGCGGGTTTCCATTCCGGCAGCGTGTAGAAGCCGGACATGGACGGGTAGAACAGCGGCGGCAGCGCGAGCGGACCCAGCACCGCTCCAATCGCGCCGCCAGCCAGCGCGATGAACAGCCCGTACGCCACATAGTGCCGCGTGACGGCGGTCTTCGTGAAGCCTAGAGCCTTCAGCACGCCAATCTGCATCCGCTGCGAGGTGACGACGCGCGTCATTGTGGTCAGGATGGTCATCAGCGCGATCGCCAGAAACGCAACCGGGAAGACGTCGCCCATCATCTTATGCTGCTCTACCTCGTTATTAAACATGGCCACGCTCGGGTGGTTCGCCTGTTCCAGGTAGACGCTGTAACCGGCGTTGACGCCGCTTAGAGCGGTCGCTATCCTGTCCTCTAACCCAGCCTGAGCGGATCCATCCGTCTTGATCAGTATTGTACTGTACCTGAATAGGAATGGAATCGGGAACGCGTCCTTCGACAGATACGCGTATCCGTACATCGCAAAGTCAGGCGTCATTGTATCGTTGCCGGATTCGTATACCTGCTCGGGGGAGTATATCAGCCCGCGGACCGTCTTCGTCATCCGATAACCGCTTAGCGAACCGCTCAGTTCATCGCCGGGGTTCAGATTCCTGGCGTCCGCGAACCGTTTGTCCAGCCATATGCCGTCTTTATCGCTGACATCGAACGGCGTGCCCTCCACTATATATGGTTTTGAGATATCGCCTTTCTCAATGAAATACAGGTTGAGAATTGGCGCTCGGTCTAGGTCTGCGGAGACGGTCAATTCCAATCGGCGTTCGACTGCCGTTACCCCGTCCTGCGCCTCGACGGCTTTTGCTGCGGAATCCGTGAATCCATCATTGTACAGCCAAACGTCAGCCAGATTGGTTTCCTGATAATACGCGTCCGAACCGCGCCTCAGTCCGCGCCACTCGCCACCCACGCCCGCGTATATGAACAGCGCCAGGAATGACATCAGGAATATAGACACAAACTGCATTCTATGCCGCGCCATGTCGCGAATCATCTTCCGCGACAGCATTGTCAATTCTACCCGTCGGATCATACTCCAGCCCTCCCCGCGCCGTCGATCCGATTACCGCGGCCGATCCCTCGGCGCGCTTCCCGCGGCAGCTTCCCCACGCACTTCTGGAACGCCTCCGCGAACGCGCCTGCCTTCTTGTATCCAACGCGTTCCGCGATCCGCGCAACCGGCAAATCGGTTTCAACCAGCAGCCGTTCCGCGTGTTTGGCGCGCGTCTCCATGACATATCGATACACCGTCGAACCGAACGCCGTTCGGAAGCTATATTTCAGTTTGCTGGGACTCATGCACGCGAGCCGCGCGAGCTGATCAATCGTAATCGCCTCATAGAAGCGGTTATCAATATGTTCCTTGACAACGGCGAGTCCATCCCGGTCGCTCATGGCACCCTGCCCCCTCTTTTCCTGGAAAGCTCCGATCGGACAACCTTTTGCCCATATCGGACAAACCCTATCTCAAAGCGTTGACAACCGACGCGGAATCCTGTATCCTCATCCCGGTTGGTTAGCAATGACTAACTAAAAGGTACCATAAGATGGATTGATTGTCAAGCCCCATTTCGGCTGGGCAGGCCTGAATGAGACTTAGGTAAAGCTGACAATTAACACGCCGTTCAAGGAGGCGGGTATAATCAAGGAGCGGAAGATTACGGTTATCCTTGCGGGAACGCTGACGCTGTTGTCCGTGTTCTCCCTTTTTGTCGGCGTGATTGACCTGCGCGGCGGCGCTGCCGCAGCCGGGGGGCTAGGCCGGATGGACGTCCTGCTCATCTCCCGTCTGCCCCGATTGCTCGCCATACTGTGCACCGGCGTTGGGATGAGCGTGGCCGGGCTGATCATGCAGCAGCTGTGCATGAATAAATTCGTGTCGCCAACCACCGGGGCGACGCTTTCATCTGCTCAGCTGGGCATACTGCTGTCGCTGCTGTTCATGCCGCGCTCCACGCTGTGGAGCCGCGCGGCGTTCGCGTTCGCGGCGGCCTTGACGGGCACGTGGCTATTTATATGGTTCATACAGCGGATCAAGTTCAAGGATACCGTCATGGTGCCACTGGTAGGCATGATGTTTGGCAATGTAATAGGCGGCGTTACCAGCCTTCTGGCTTATCGCTACGAGATGACGCAGGCGTTGTCCACGTGGATGGTGGGGCATTTCTCGCTCGTGATACGCGGGCGGTATGAAATTGTCTACCTCGTGCTGCCGCTGATCGTGATAGCGTTCATATTCGCCAACCATTTCAACAT
>JAISBH010000176.1 GCA_031266295.1 Oscillospiraceae bacterium
CCCAGACCGACGTGCTGGAGATGAAAAGCCCCTCTGATCTAACGCTGACCCAACTCTCGGTCAAGGATCAGGAATCCGTACGCGCGTTCGCCCAGAAGATAAACGTGCGCGACACGACCGAGGTGCTGCAGTTCGGCGCGGAGGCGCAGAGGAAGCTGACCGTGTTCGCCGACTCCGCGCTGGCGAACGTGCGAAACAAGGATACCGGTGTGGTCGGGCAGACGCTGACCGAGCTGGTCGGTCAGTTGCAGGGCTTCTCGCCCACGCCCGAGAAAAGCAAGGGTATCCTAGGAATATTCAAGAAGACGTCCAGCCAGATACAGTCGCTCAAGTCGCGGTATGACAAGGTGGAGGTCAGCGTAAACAAGGTGGCCGATACGCTGGAGGATCACCGGCTGCAGATGCTGCGGGACATCGCGATGCTCGACAGGCTGTACGACGAGAACGTCGATTACTATAAGCAGTTATGCTTCTATATCATCGCGGGGCGCGAGAAGCTGGACACACTGCGCATGGCGGATCTGCCCGAGACGCGGCGCAAGGCGCAGGAGAGCGGCGAGCCTTCCGACGCGCAGCGCGCCAACGACTTGAGCCAGGCGATCGACCGATTCGAGAAGAAGATATACGACCTGGAACTGACGCGTCAGATCAGCATACAGATGGCGCCCCAGATCCGCTTGGTGCAGAACAACGACGCGCTGATGGCCGATAAGATCCATTCGACGCTGGTCAACACGCTGCCGCTGTGGAAGAGCCAGATGGTGCTGGCGCTGGGACTGTCCAACAGCAAGGCCGCGCTGGAGGCGCAGCGGTACGTCACCGACGCGACGAACAAGATGCTCCGGCAGAACGCGGAGGCGCTCAAGATAGGCACTATTGAGACGGCGCGGGAGAGTCAGCGCGGCATAGTCGACATCGAGACGCTGGTGGAAACCAACAAGGCGCTGATCGACAGCCTGACCGAGGTGCAGAATATCCAGCAGGAAGGCCGGAACAAGCGCATCGCCGCCGAGGCTCAGCTGCGCCAGCTCGAGAACGAGCTGAAGCGGAAGCTGCTTGAGGTGCGCGATTCGTCGGCGCGGATCCAGCCGTAACGGGCGCAATATATCAGCGAATCATTTAAAAGGGGGATGGCGCGATGTTTAAGATGTTGAATACGATCCCGCAGAAAGCGGCGGTTCTAATCATGACGTTAATGTTGGCGAGCGGCGTGGTCGTCGGCAACCGCACCGCGCTTTCCGACGCGCGCGTGCCGGTGGCGAGCGCGGTTGTGCAGATGAGCGATCGGTTGAACGCGATGGTTGCGAAGTCAAACAATTACATCATTATAGCTAATCGTTTGGGGGTAGACGTTTCGGTTGTAACGCGGATCCAAACTCAGGCAATGGATTTGACAAACGACGCGAAACCGGATCGAGACGCCGCGATTGAGTTCTACGACGCGGCGCTGCGGCTGAACGGCGCGGTGCTGGATCTGAACGATCAGATAAAGACGGCGATAGATAAGCTGCCGGTATCCGACTCCAACAAGGCGAACGAGATTCTCGCGAGAGATTCCGCGTACAGCGATTGGAATCGAACGCGGATAAATTACACCGACGCGGCTAATTACAATACGGCTGCGGAACACTTAAGACAGGTGTATCGAGCGGTGCCTACACGCTGGTTGTGGGGCGGGTACAATTATCCGCAGATCGTGGAGTGACTGGGCGGAATGAATCTGATACGATAAAAGGAGGGTTGACCATGCGGAACACACGAGTTTTAATCGGCGCATCCGCGCGCGCGAGGCTGATAGGGCTGGTCATTATGACGGCCATCGGGTTCACGATCGCGTTCGGATTCACGGCGCTGGCGGATGTGCCCAACGCCCCTACCGAGGCGTACCAGATTTACGTGAACGACTTCGCGAACACGATCACGGACTCTGACGCGCAGGCGATGCAGGAGATCGGCAGGCTGCTGGAAGAAAAGACAGGCGCGCAGGTCGCGGCGGTTGTGGTATCCGGCCTAGACGGCATGACGATGGAGCAATACTCCGCGAAGCTGTTTGAGCAGTGGGGGCTTGGTCAGGCCAATGAAGACAACGGGGTGCTGTGGCTGCTGGCTGTGTCCGATCGAGAGTATCGAGTTGACGTCGGCAGGGGGCTGCAGGATACGCTTACTTCGTCGAGGCTGGAGCGCATAACGGATACGGGGCTGGATTACTTCAGAGACGGAAACTACTCGCGCGGTATGCGCGTAGTTTATGAGGGGCTGTGCGAGGCCGTCGCGCAAACGTATGGAGTGTCTCTGACGGACGCTGGCGGCGGCGGATCGAACACCGAGTACTACGATGGCGCGCGAGCGTCATTCGGGTCTGGATTCGCGTGGATAGGAGGATTGATCGTGACACTGATTATAATAATTATTGTGGTGGCCGTAATTGTGAGCGCCATTAACAGTTCGCGCCGGGGTGGTTACACGACCACGACGACCCGGACGGGATCGCCGTGGGGATGGTTCTTCCTGGGCAGTATGCTGAACAGACCGAGGCATTACCATCATCACCATGCGCCGCCTCCGCCGATGCACGGACCGCGCGGGCCGGGGCCGAGGCCGCCGATGGGCGGCGGATCGCACGGCGGCGGGTTTGGCGGTGGATTTGGCGGCGGCAGGAGTGGAGGCGGGTTTGGAGGAAGTTCTCGCGGAGGCGGCGGGCACATGGGGCGCGGCGGTCACGGCGGGAAGTTCTGACGGCGAGGCGAACCGACGGGCGGATGTTAATTAATATCCGCCCGAATCAATGAAGCGGGGTGATGCGGGTATGCAGGCCAGCGTTATGCAGGCGGATCGTCTGATTAATCTTTGCGACGACATACTAGGCCATATCACGGAAGCACAGCGGTACTTGTCCAGCGCGAGGAATTGGGGATTGCTTGATATATTCGGCGGCGGGGCGCTAGTTACGATGATCAAGCATCGCAAGGTGGATAACTGTCACGCGCATCTGGACGCGGCCAACGGGATGCTTCAGCGGTTAGGCAATGAGTTGAAGCAGGTAGGGCCGGTGGGGCAGTTATATATTGACGCGGGCGATTTCGCGTACTTTGCGGACTACTTTTTTGATGGATTCTTCGCGGATCTGTACTTTCAGAACAAGATTGGAGAACTGCGCCGTCAAGTGGATCAGACGTACGATCACGTGGTGAAGGTCAGGGAAGCGCTTACGAAGGCGAGGAGGTACGCGAGCGGCGCATCCGCGCCTTCGTGAAGTGCGCTGTGCGCTCTCGCTACGCTCAATTGCGATCCCCTCCCGACATCCCCTCGGGGCTTGGAACGAGGTTACGAGGGGATTGTGGTTGTGGTTACGGGGAACCCCCTCTGTCGCTGCGGCGACATCTCCCCCTAGGGGGGCGATGAGGGTTGTCGGTTACGTTACGAGATAGAGTATCGGAACACAACCGGTTCCACGTTCCTTCGTTCCAAGCCCGGGGGAGGTCGGGAGGGGGACGTGAGTCCCCTTCCCGAAGGCGCGGATGCGCCGCGTCGCCGCAGCGGCAGAGGGGGGTTCCGCCGCAGCGGACAGCCGAATGTTTCGCGGCATAAGCTACGATCCCCCGCTAATTATCCCCCGCGAGGTAATTATCCAGGAACGTTCTCAGCTCCGTCCAGGAGCGTATGTCGCGGGCATGTTCGCGCACACTATCTTTGGCGTAATCGGGGAGTTTACTGAAGTAATCGTAGGCGCGAGCGTCCCGCGAGAGCAGTGCGTCCAGGTTTTGATAGATGGACATTAAAGCGGCCTCCTTTGTTATGCCGCTTGACTCGTCAAGCGGCAAATCGTCACGGTTACAGACCTATTATGCGACGATCGGAGGCCGCGCATCCGCGATTAACGCAATGATATTACTGCTGACGTTACGCGTACCGCCCCGCATCCAGCGCGGGCGCATTCGACAACAAGTACCGCTCCGCGTCCAGGTTCCACAGCCCGCCGACACATAGTTCGGCCAGTTTCGCAAACAACGGATCAGACTCGCCCAACTGGTTAAAATCGTCAATGGCGGTCAATGGCAGCTCGATATGATTGTATATTAGCTTCTTACCGCCGGGAATGTGCGGCAGGTTCAGCGTCGCGTCCCTGGCGGCGTTCAGTCCGCCGACGTGAGTCACCAACAGAGCGGGATTGATCAGCCCGCGCGCAGCCATGTCAAGCGCCTCGCCTAAGTCGCCTGTATTCCCTCCCGACGTGCCGACCACGTGCGTCTGGTTGTAATGCACGTTGTAGAAGTTGAACTTGGCGGAAAACGCCGTATCCGTCGGACCGGCGAAGAAATTCAAACAACCCGCGTATGCCAGTATCGCGTCCGCCTGCTCAATCACCTGAGAAACAGGGGCGAACACGAACGCGTCGTCATAACCCTCGCCGCCTGTCAGATCGCGCAGATACTCCGCCGGATTCGGCAGATCCCTCGTGTTAACGTAGCGCAGGTCGACGCCATTGTGCGCCGCTTCATCAGACGGGAGCACCCGCGCCGCGCGATCAAGACGCGCCGGATCGATGTCCGTCACGACTATCAGGGATGGTCTAACATCGCGATGGATCAGGTAATCAATCATAGCCAGGCCCATCGGCCCAGTCGCGGCCAGCACCGCCGCGCGTCCTCCCGGCTTGATATCCATCGTGTGTTCATAGCTGTCCTTGTTAGTGTGGTAACAGGCGTGCGCCGCACCTATCACGCATGAGAGCGGCTCGGCCAGCGACGCGTGAAACGCCGCCTCGCCCGCGTAGTGAAGCAAGTTCCCCTGCTCAATGTAACGCGCGGGTATAATCGCGTAGGTCATGTCCCCGCCCAGGTGTTGAAACGAATACCCGGCGGCGTCATAGCTGCCCGGTAGCGAAGGCTGCAGCGTCACCTGCTCGCCCGCCTTATACCGCGCGGCCCATCGTGATCCGACCTCCAGCACCTCCGCGCTGAACTCATGACCCAGTACGACGGGATTCGTTCCGGCGTCCTTGGGAACGCGCTTGTGCGCCGTGCCCTGAGTCGCGGCCTTGTAGCTGGACATGCAAAGGCTGTCGGAGATTATCTTGATGAGTATCTCTTCGTCGTTGATCGGTGGCAGATCGAAAGTCTCCAGCCGCAGATCCCCCGCCCCATATAATCGCAGCGCGGTTGTGCGCATATCGCTCACTCCTTATGATTCAGCATCGTTACCTTGCCCATCGCGGCATATATCGCGGCGCGGTCGTCCAGCGATGGTATCGATTTCTTGGCGCGCGGGGAGAACATCCCCATAACCGGATCGACGTCCGACGCGCGTTCATGCCCGATCAACGCCCAGGCCGCGTCTATCAGCCGCGAGAACTCCGGCAACGCCAGCTTCTCGCATATGAACGACTGGAACGGCGTGTTGATATCCTCGCCGCAGATCTGGAACAGACCGCGCGAATGGCACAGCGACATCAGCCGCTTCAATTGCGGCATCGTGTTGCGTGTCGGCATGTACGTTACTGCGTCGAAACCTATGTCCGCGATGTAGTCGACCAGTTGATCCAGATACGCGTCCTCGAACGCCTGAGCTTTCTTGTCGCCTGTCACGGAATCGCCCACGTCGCCCAGGTAGGGGTACGCCGGAACCGCGCCGATAGAGTGCGCGAATGCGACAAACTCCGCGATAGGCGGGCATTCCTCATTCGCGTCGACGTAGAACCGCTCGACCAGCTCGCTCTTGAGCACGCCCAGCACACGGTAATTATAATACGGATCGTTGTCGCTTAGGAGTATCGATTCATTCTTGCCGTCCACGATCATCCCGAACGACGACTCCAGCGCGGCCTTGAGCGACGCACCCGCTCCGGCCTGCTCAATCAGTTTGTTGGTCAGTGCGCAGCAGATATGCCTCTCTGTGACCGAGCCGCCTTTAGCCGCCATCGACAGGGGACGGACGTCGTCGTCATAAGTTAGGCGGAAACGGTCGTCGCAACACGCCGCGTTCAAGCGATCGACCATCCGGCGGTTGCGATCCTCACGGTGAGCGCGGTACGGCGCAAGCCACTTATCCGCAGCGCCGAACCCGGCGCGCGGTATCCCATGGCACGCGACATACGCCACGCCCGATTGATCGGGGTTGTTGATGCGCCGATCCTCAAACGGCGTGCCCGCCATGCGGCAGCGGCACTCGAACCCGACCGTTCCCGCAACCCCCTCGCGCCTGCACGCGCCGAGGAACTCCACCGCGCCGGACACGCTGTCATGATCCATTATCCCCGCAGTCACCAAGCCGGAGAGCCGCGCCTGGCGAGCGGCCTGTGTCGGCGTGAACGGCGAGAATGAGTATACAGTGTGGATATGATTATTCACATAGAATGGTCTAGAGCATGTTTCGTCAGTCAATTGAGCATCACCTGTCCCCCGGTCACGGGCAGAGCCTGCCCTGTCTCATACTGCTGCTCGACGATGTAGAACACCGCCCGCGCGACATCCTCGACCGTGCAGCCGCGCCCCAGCGGTACCTTCGCCTCATAAAATGCGCGCACGTCCGCAACCGTCTTCGCGCCCGGCACCTTGCCCGCGTCCAGGTACTGCCTGAACAATCCCTTCTCCGGGTCGCTCCATAGCGGCCCGTCGAGCAGGTTGCCGGGACAGATAGCGTTGACCTTTACGCCGAACTCAGCTAGTTCCAGCGCGAAGGATTGGGTTAAGCCGATCCCGCCGAACTTGCTGCCCGCGTACGCGAAGTTGGCCTTGCTGCCCTCCAGCCCGCTCTTGCTGTTTATCTCAATAATGTCGCCCGTGCGCGTCGGAGCGGCGGCGCGCTGACGCTTCATCACGCCGGCCGCGTACTTTGCGCACAGATAGTAGCCGGCGTAGTTGACCGCCGCCACCTTGTTGAACCGGTCGAGCGTCATAGTATCCAGCCCGCCGGCGATAGCGATGCCCGCGCACGCGATCATCACATCCAGGCCGCCGTATGTCAGCACGGTCTCGCCAACCATGCGGGCGACGGATTCCTCGTCGGCCACGTTCACGCTAAGCCCGTACACATCCGACGCCGTCCCCGTGCCATATTGCTCGTTCAGCGAGTCGGCGACGCTCTTCGCGCCCGCCGCATTCATGTCGGCGCAGACGACATAGCCGCCCTCTCTGGCGATAGCGCGCGCGATACCCTCGCCGAATCCCTGCGCCGCGCCCGTCACGACGCAAACCTTTCTCTCCATCCGTTTGGCCGACCCGCCCGTGAAGGAGACCTTCTGCCGATAGTTCTCGACCTCCCAGTTCAGTATGAACCGCGTGAATTCATCCGTCAGCGGCAGGTACCCCCCGAACGCGTCGGCGTAGCGCGCGATCTTCGCCGCGTCGTCGAAGAGATCCAGCGCCGTGTCGGCCTCGGCCTTCGTTTTGCCCAGCGCGAACACGCAATGTCCTGGAAGTATAGCTATCTTCGGCGGATAACCATTCTCATTGACGAAGGCGGCGAACTGCTCTGTAACGTCGCGGCCTTCATTGAGTATCAGCGGCGCGGCCTTGCAATAGACGATCTGATCGGGGTTGAATGGTTTGAGCAGCGGCGCTATGGACTCGCAGTTGGACGTGCGCACGAACCGCTCGGTCGGGCCTTTCGCCCTGAACGCGGCGATTGCGTTTCCGTTATCCATGCCCGTTACGACGCGGGCGTACAGCATCCGCAGCACCGGAGCGACCTCCAGCGGCAGATCAAACGATTCCAGCGGTTCGTCGGCGTCCTCGATGGATGCGGCAGGCGTGGTCTTGACCCTCTCGCCGATGCGTCGCATGACCATATCCATCAGCGCGTCCAGTTCGGCGACGGTCTCGGCGGCGGCGATCACCCCGTGATTCTGCATGAACAGCAGGTTCGGCACGCGGCCCGTTTGTGATTCCGACCGCTTGAACGCGTCCGCGCAGACCTTCGCCAGCGTGTATCCCGGCTTGGTCAGCGGGATCCACACGGCTGCCTCGCCGAACAGCTCGCGGCACGCGGACTTGCCGCCGCGCGCGCATGTCATGCCGTTGACCAGCGCGGGGTGCAGGTGCAGTACATACCTTTGGGGGAACAGCGCGTGCAGCATACATTCCACACTGGGACGGCCCGGCGCGCCCGGCAGCACAGCCGCCATCATGTCGGCGAGCGCGGCCGATTCCCTCGCCGCATCGTCCGCAGGGTAATCCTTGCTGAACATAGACATCAGCGCGCCGCGATCCATCGCGACGAAACCGGACTCGCCGATCGCCGCCAGCCGTGTGCCTGACGCCTTAACGCGCATCACGCCGCCCGACTTGGCGGAGGTGTTCCCCCCGCCAGCCAGCACGTACTGCGGATCTTTGCCGTATCGGTTGCTGAACTCAATCAGATTCCGCATGAGTTCTTGATCTAGTTCCGTCATATGCCCAGCTTCTCCCTGCGCGTTTTCTCAAGCGTCTGATAATTCATCGTCGGCACATACCCCTTGAGCGGCAGCAGCTTCGTGTGAATCGCCGACAACAGCCATTCCGGCTGCGGGTAATAATACTGCTCCAGTTCCGGGCAGGGGCTGATTACGTTCGGCGCGCCGACGACCGTCGGCGGTGCGTCCAGCCAGCCGAAGCAGAACTCCGTGATGTTGCGCGCCATATCGTTCATATGGCTGCCGCGTTCGCACGCGTCGCTGACCAGCACAACCCGCCCCGTCTTCTTCACCGACTCCACAACAGGATCATAGTTGAACGGCACCAGACTGCGCGCGTCGATCACCTCCGCGCTTACGCCGTACTTTGCGTCCAGTTCCTTCGCCGCGTCCATCGCCGCGTACAGGCTCGCCCCGACCGACAGTATCGTCATGTCCGTGCCGGCGCGCTTGACGTCCGGCTCACCGAACGGTATCTCATAATAGCCCTCAGGCACGCCGCCCTCGTGAAACTGTTCGCCCATATCATACAACTTCTGGCTTTCGAAGAATACCACGGGATCGCTGCCGTTCAGCGCGGTGTTCATCAGACCCTTCGCGTCGTACGGGGTTACGGGGTAGCAGACCTTCAGTCCGGGGATGTGGGTGCATAGGCTGGACCAATCCTGCGCGTGCTGCGCGCCGTACTTGCTTCCGACCGATACGCGCAGCACGACGGGCATCTTCAGCGCGCCCGCGCTCATCGCCTGCCACTTGGCCATCTGGTTGAACACCTCGTCGCCCGCGCGGCCGAGGAAGTCGCAGTACATCAGTTCCGGTATCGCGCGCCCGCCCATCATCGCGTAGCCGACGGCGCTTGAGACGATCGTGCTCTCGCTGATGGGCGAGTTGAAGAATCTATGGTACGGCAGGGATTCCGTCATGCCGCCGTACACGCCGAACGCGCCGCCCCAGTCGCGGTTATCCTCGCCGAACGCGATAAGCGTCGGATCCTCGTAAAACTTACCGATAATCGCCTCGAACAGTCCGTCTCGGATCGTGAACTGCTTGAGCTTGCTGACCGCTTTGCCATCTTTGCCGAACGCGAAGCGTTCCTTCGCCTTGAGTTTCTGAACGCGGATGTTCTCCTCCAAGGGCTTGAGAACATCCGGGACGCCGCCGCTAAGCTTTTCAATCCTCTCGTTAGAGAATATAAAACGCCTCACCGCGTCAGGATCGCGCTCAAGATCAAGCCGGGGCGATTGCGCCGGATCGATCGCTATGCGCATGATCCGCGTGACATCGTCCTTGATGGATTGGTCGATCTGGCTGAGCGCGTCTTCCTTCATCACGCCGTTCTTGATTAATTCGCCCTTGAACGCCTGGATGGAGTCCTGAGCCTGCCACGCGTCGATCTCCTCCTTCGTGCGGTAGGAGGACGCGTCCGTCGCGGAATGTCCGGCGTAGCGGTATGTCACAACATCCAGGAGTACGGGGCCTTTCTTCTTCTCAATGATCTGACGCTTGCGGCGGTACGCGTCGATTACCGCCAGCGGGTTGTAGCCGTCTACGCGCTCGGCGTGCAGCGCGTCCTCTCGTATGCCTGCCCCTACGCGCGCCAATATGCCGTAGGCCATCGTCTCGCCGTCGGTCTGTCCGCCCATGCCGTAACCGTTATTGAAGAAGCTGAATATCAGCGGCAATCCGCCCTTGTATTCATCCTCCCACAAGCTGTCATACTGACCCATCGCAGCGAAGTTCAACGCCTCCCATACCGGCCCGCAGCCCAACGAACCGTCGCCCGCGTTGCATACGACGATACCCTTCTGTTTCATTATCTTCTTGTACAGCGCCGCGCCGACCGTGATGGGCGCGCTGCCGCCGACAATCGCGTTGTTGGGATATATGCCCAAAGGCGTAAAGAACACGTGCATCGAGTTGCCCAGACCCTTTGTGAACCCATTCTCGCGGCCGAACAGTTCCGCCATGAACCCATACAGCAGGAAATCCCGCGCGATATACTTTACGTCGCTCCGGCCTTGCGACTCTATCGCCTTCAGCGTCCGACCGTTGTTGAACGACTTCATTATGTCCAGCAGCGAATCGTCGTCCAGCTGGCGGATCATGCTGTATCCGCGCGCTAGCACCTCGCCGTGACTGCGGTGGGAGCCGAATATCGCGTCGTCCTTGTTCAGCGTATACGCCATACCTACAGCCGCCGCCTCTTGTCCGGTGTACAGGTGCGCCGGGCCGGTGTATACATAATCCACACCGTTGTATTGCTTGGTTGTGCGTACCTGATACAGCATCGTCTCGAACTCGCGGATCACGCGCATGTCGTGATAGATGCCTATCAGCTCGCTGTCGGAGTAGCGGCCGCGCTCGTCGGCCAGCGTTTTGTCGTACGAGTTTAGCGGGATGGCGGGGAATATCAGCTCACCCTTCGCGCGGACGCGGGCGGGATCGACAAATTGACTTTGAGGCATATTGGTTTCTCCTTTATACGATTATCAGAATATCGTTTCGCGGTATATCTCGCTGACCGTCGGATGCGGAAACACGATCCGCTCGACGTCCCTCGCGCGCATCTCCCGGCCGATCATCAGCGACGCTCCGAATATAATCTCGCTGGCCGAATTACCCAATATCGACACGCCGAGGATTCTCCCGGCTCTATCCAGCACCATCTTGAACGTGCCGTCGCTCCCCTCGTTCTCCGCGACAAACCGGCCCGCGTGCTGCATCGATACCTTGCGTTCAACGGCGTCTATGCCCTTTGAGCGCGCCGAAGCCAGCGTCTCGCCGCACATCGCGGCCTCGGGGTTCGTATAGATCACGGAGGGAATCGCGGTGTAGTCCATCGCGTCGGGTTCGCCAGCCATGTTGTTTACGGCGACCTCCGCCTCACGATAGGCTGTGTGGGCCAGCATACTCTTGCCGTTCACGTCGCCTGCCGCCCATACGTTTAGCGCGCTGGTCATCATGCGCTCGTCGGTGACGATCGCGCCGCGATTCAACGTGACGTTCAGCGATTCGATGCCGGCGGGCAGTACGGGTTTGCGGCCGATGCAGACCAGCGATTTTTCACAATGAATCGCCGATACCGCGCCGCCTAATTTGACGGATACCGCGCCTGGCTCGAACTTTATGGCCGCCGTATTCAGCAGGAACTTAACGCCTTTTTTCTCATACGCCTTCTGCAGCGATTGCGCTATCTCGCGGTCGATCGGCCCGCCGATCGCGTCGAGCATCTCCACGACCGTCACCTCGGAACCGGCGGAGCGAAAATAACTGGCCATCTCCAGTCCGATGACGCCGCCGCCGACTATTACTATCGTCGCTGGCACGGCCGGCAGATCGAGCGCCTCGCGGTTGGTCAGCGCGAAACTGGATTCCAGCGAAGCCGCCAATCCCTCTATCGGCGGCAGCATGGGCGCGGAACCCGTCGCGATCAGCAGCCGCGCGCCAACGTATGATTGACCCGACGACGTTACGGCATAGCCGCCGTCGGCGCGGCCTACTATCGACGCCTCCTCCCTGATCACCTCTACGCCCGCTGCCTTAAGCGCCGCGCCAACGCCCATCGTCAGTTTCTTTACAACCTTATTCTTGCGCTGGATAACTGCGGCGTGATTCAGTCTGGCGTTCTCGCTCGTCACGCCATACTTGGCCGAACCGCCCTTGGCGTAATCGTACAACTTCGCGGAATAGAGCAGCGTCTTGGACGGGATGCAGCCCTCGTTCAGGCACACGCCGCCCAGCGCGCGCTTCTCGAACACCAGCGTCTTGAAACCCTTTGCCGCTGCGCGTTCGGCCGCGCGATAACCGGCCGGCCCGCCGCCCAGTATTATCAGATCATACATAGCGTTACCTCCCCAGCAGCAGCGTGAACGCCGCCAGGTTATCACAAACCGCCTTGAGGAAACGACTGGCGGGAGCGCCGTCGACCGCGCGGTGATCGTATGTCAGCGACAGGCTGAGCGCGTCGTAGAACTCGATCGAACCGTCGGCCTTGCGGCGCGGGCGCAGCGTCGAGTTGTTGACGCCCAGTATGCCCGCTTGCGGAGGGTTGATTATCGGCGTGAAATGCTCTACGCCCAAGCTGCCCAAGTTGGACACGGTAAACGTGCCGCCGGTCAGTTTGTCGGGCGGCAGCGTACCCTCGCGCGACTGCTTCGCCAGCAGCTTTGTTTCATTAGAGATATCCAGCAGCGACTTGCGGTGCGCGTCGCGGATGACCGGCACCACCAGCCCTCCCGGTATGTCTATCGCGACGGCCAGGTGCACGCCGCTGAACCGGCGGATCGTCTCGCCCAGCACGTGCGCGTTCATTCCGGGGAAATCCATCAATGTCCGCGAAACGGCGAATAGTACCATGTCGCCCAATGTGACGCCGCTCATCTTGGCGTCGGCCTTGCAGCGCGCGCGGTATGCGAATATCTCCGCCGCGTCGAAGCTGGACGAGTGGGTCAGCTGCGCTGCGCTGGTCAACGACGCGGCCATGTTTTTCGCGATGACTTTGCGCATCGTGGACATGGGGGCGTCGGTATAGTCCGGCGGGGGAACCCCCTCTGCCGCTGCGGCGGCATCTCCCCCTAGGGGGGCGATGTGGGAGGAGGGTACAGCGGCGGCTCCCTCTAGGGAGTTGGCGGCGGTCGCTGGCTTCTTGCCGTCTATGGGGGATGGGGTTCTGATGCCGCTGTCCAGCAGTTTGCGTATGTCGCGTTCGATAATCAATCCTTCCGGCCCAGTCGCGGATGCGTAAGACGCGTCCACTCCGGCCTTGTCAGCCAACGCTCGAGCGCGCGGCGACGCCAGCACGCGGGAGTGCCCCCCGACCGCTCCAACCCTCTCATCGTCCCCACATTGGGAGATGTCGCCCGCCGGCGACAGAGGGGGTTCGCCCACGCAGGGTGGGGCGCCGCCCGCAGACGAGAGATGCGGCGGTCCTACCTCGCCATCATCACTCGAGGGGGAGACATTGCCCGCAGTCGGCACAGGAGGCGAACCATACTCTTCGCCCGGCTGCCCGATAGCTATCACCGGCGCTTTGATGGGCAGTTCGTCGCCTTCGTCGCATAACAGTGCGAGTACGGCGCCCTCGAACTCGCTTGCGACCTCGAATACACTCTTGCCCGTCTCGATTGCGAACAGCGGCGCGCCGACACTAACCGTGTCGCCCTTTTTCACCCGAAAGGATGAGACCACCGCGCTCTCATCCGCGATCCCCAGCTGGGGTAATAACACTAACTGCGCCATAACAGACCTCCAAACATCACCATAGCTCTCGAATGCTAACATTGTACCATATTTACACCCCTGTTTCAACCATGAAACCCAACCGTTCACGCATAAACTCACAGAAAACAACGCTTAGATGGACTTGATTGCCACGCTTGTTAAATTCTGCCGGGCGCGGTATACTTGATTCAGAGATTTGCCATTTGAAAGAAGGTATAGTTATGAGGCTTGGTATATCGTCTGCGCTCACTACCGCAAGCGCGCCGGAGTGGGCGAAGGCGCACAAGGCATTGGGCTGCGGCGCGGTGGTATTCCCGTTTGACCACACCGCCGACGAAGAGACGATCGCGGGTTATGCTGCAGCCGCGAGGGACGTAGGCTTGATCATTGCGGAGGTCGGCGCGTGGTGCAACCCAGTCTCGCCCGACGCGCAAACGCGGCGGAAGGCTCTCGACCGCTGCAAGGCGCAGCTTCGGCTGGCCGACGCGATCGATGCGCGATGCTGTGTGAATATCGCGGGTGCGGCGGGATCGCTCTGGGACGGCGCGTATCGTGAAAATTACTCGCAGGAGCATTGGGACGCGACAGTCGCGTCCATCCGCGAGATTATCGACGATGTGAAGCCGACGCGCACATACTACACGCTGGAACCGATGCCCTGGATGATCCCGCACGATCCCGACGAGTATCTGCGGCTGATACAGGCCGTCGACCGCGAACGACTGGCGGTGCATATGGATCTGGCGAACTGGATCACAAACACGCGGAAGCTGTTCTTCAGCAATGAATTCGCGCAGGAGTGTTTCGCGAAGCTGGGTTCGCTAGTGCGCAGCTGTCACCTGAAGGACGTCGCGCTCGCGCCGGAGTTCACGCTGCGGCTGCTGGAGTCGAGGGTCGGCGAGGGTTGTGTCGACCTAATTGAGTACGCGCGCCTGGCGGACAAGGCCGATCCCGACATGCCGATGCTGCTGGAGCATCAGCCCAACGACGATATATATAAGGAAGATCTGCGCAAGGTCCAGGAATGGTTCAAGGAGGTATGATCATGACGCCGAGAGAGATTATCAGGCGCGTTATCAGGCACGGCAGCCCGCCGCGATTGGGATGGGACTTCCACGACGAGCGGTATCAGGATATTAAACACGTTTGGCTGGGGCGGCTGATCAAGCCCGGCACGGAACTATATGCCGACTGGGGCGACTATCCCGAACTGCGCAAGTGCGTGCCCCATTTTAACGGTGAATTGAGTATGGATCATTATGGAAACATACTGGGACGGCTGAACGGGATCACCAAGGGCGAGTGCGTCCGAGGCGTGATCCAGGAGGATTGGTCCGAGTTCGACGGGTATGAGTTCCCCGAGTTGAACTACGAGGTAGCCGAGGCCGTGAAGGCGCAGAACCTGAAGGCTCAGGATAAGTATGTGCTGACGGGATTGCCGGGGGTGTTCTCCGCGCTGCGCGACATGAGGCGCATGGAGAACGCGCTGATGGACGTAGTTGCGGAGCCAGAACAGATCGAGGCGTATTACCAGCGCTATCTGCCGCTGTTGCTTGAGGCTGTGACGCTGGCCGCCGACTGCGGCGTTGACGGCGTGATTATCGGCGACGACTGGGGTATGCAAACGGGGCCGTTCATCAGTCCGGCCGCGTTCCGTGAACTGTTTAAGCCGGTGTACAAGGCTATCGCGGACGCGTGCCACGCGCGGGACGTGGACTTCATATTCCACTCGTGCGGACGCGTGCTGCCGCTCGTTGACGATATGATCGGCGCGGGGATCGACTGCTTCCAGTTTGACCAGCCGGAGACCTCCGGCGTGACGCTTTGGGCGGAGGAGTATGGCCGAAAGACATCCTTCTATTGCCCGGTGGATATACAGAAAATAATGTCGACGGGCGACCGCGCGCTGATAGAGAAGTCCGCGCTGCACATGGCGGACGAGTTCAGGAAACACGGCGGGGCGCTGATCGCGAAGGATTATCCAACGTGGTTTGAGATAGAGGTCAAGGACGAGTGGGCGCGCTGGGCGATGGATGTAATCGTCGCGAATTCGGCCATATGAACCTGCCTGTGACGGCGACGGCGTTTCACACGGAAAACGACGCGCTGCAGCGGATATACGACGCTGCCGTGGATAAATCCAGACAGAATCTTAAGGATTTCCAAGGCCGCCGCGTATTGATTGAGGGTGGCGGCTACAATAAGATATGGTTGGAGACGCAACCGATGGGCGGGGTCATGTTCGCTGGGCATGATCTCGCCGCCGCAGTCAATAACGTCACATTGTTCATGGAGCATCAGCGCGGCGACGGCAGGATACCCGGCAGCATAGAGGACAAAGGCGATCGGCTGGAAGCGCAATTCAATAAGTTCCAGGGTTTCTGCTTCCCCGCCGAGGCCGTCGACTTGCTGGATTGGATCGACGGCGACCGCTTGTACATCGAATCGCTGTACGACAGTTTAGCGCGGTTCGACGATTACCTGTGGAGGACGCGCGACAGCGGTGGCAGCGGCTGCCTGGAATCATGGTGCGTAACGGATACGGGCGAAGACGGCGCGCTTCGTTATGGCGACGCGCCGTTCTGGTGGACAGAGGATACGCCTCCGGAAGGATTCGCCGTCGTACCGATACAATCTATGGATGTGACGTGGTATTCCGTCAGCGCGCGGGATGCACTGGCCGACTTATCTGCTAAACTGCGCAACGGGCAGCATGAATCGTGGCGCGCAAAGGCCGACGCTGTCCGCAGTCGCATATTCGAATACCTGTGGGACGATAAGCGTGGCGCGTGCTTTGACCGCGACAAGCGCGGCGCGGTGATGCCGACATTGCTGCATAACAACCTGCGGGTGATGTACGGCGGCGGATTCTCGCGGTACATGGCCGATCGTTTTGTGATGGAACATCTGCTAAACCCCGATGAATTCTGGACGCCGACGCCGCTGCCGTCAGTCGCGGCCAACGATCCATTGTTCCGCAACGCCAGCGGCAACAACTGGAGCGGGCAACCGGAGGGATTGACATACCAGCGATCGATACGCGCGCTGGAGAATTATGGCTATGATCATCTGCTCGCGCCGATATTCGACAAGTTGGCCGCCGCGATCGGTCACGGCTGCGTATTCACCCAGCAATACGA
>JAISBH010000193.1 GCA_031266295.1 Oscillospiraceae bacterium
TCCGCATTGAAAGTCACATCACGTTGGTATAGGACGCATATTTCAGAAACTACTGGGTATTGCCTTATGGTTTTTCCGTTGACATTCCCCGCTATATGAGCAATACCTTTATCCCAGACGACAGTCTGTACATATTTCCAACCATAACTCTCTATAAGCGGATGGACGGTGGCCCAACCGATTTCCGTATTCCAAAACCAAAGGGCGCTACTGGGTCGCGCGAAACGATCCCACGCCTTGAGATGAGGACGATACCATTCAGCCAGTCCGCCGACACCCGTTGTGTCTCCATCAAATCCGCGTACACCGTATGCGCCATCGGATATGATTGTCTGTGGGACAGGCCATTTGTCGTAGCTTTCAAGGACATTGCCACAGTAAAAGTGAAATGAGTTACTGATTATATGCTTTGCGTCAAACAAACCTATTTCCTCCCTTCAGTACTTGTCAGTACTTGCGGCCAATCTGTTTTTATCAGGTATCTGCAACTACTATATCACTGTACGAAACCTTTTTCAATTTGTGCTTGGTAACTCAAAAACAAAAGCGAACGCCTCCCCGACGGGGAATGCCCGTATAAAAGGGTTCGCATTTGTTCCTAAATGGCGGAGAGGGCGGGATTCGAACCCGCGCGAGTATTACCTCAAACGGTTTTCAAGACCGCCGCGTTATGACCGCTTCGCTACCTCTCCAAGGTTGCCGCGTAGACGCGGCGTTATGGCTATGGTTTCTCCAGGTAGAGCACGCCGATCGTGTTCGGGCCACAATGGCTTGTGATAACGCACCCCGCCGTGGTCTCGAGAATCTCGCTGAAGTAGTTAGCGTTCTCAACCTCCTCGCGAACGGCGTCAATCGCAATCCGGTCGGTATCGACTGTGTACGTGATGAACACGCGCTTGGGGGCGATGCGCCTCAGGACGTCCGGTTTACCTGCGCCGAGAACGGACTGGGCGTACTGCCTTGCGACGCTTGAAAACGCGCCACGATATCTCTCGGTCGGGGTCATCGCTCCGTTTACGACCTGTATGCGCGGCTTGATCTTCAGCAGCATCGCGCCGATATTTTGCACAGCCGAGCAGCGTCCGCCGTGGTACAGATACGTTAGCGTATCCAACACGAAGCTGGCGCGGACTCGCGTAACGCTGGCGCCCAGAGTTTGCTCGATCTGATCCGCACCCATACCCTGCTCCGCCAATTCGCACGCCGTCAGCACAGTCATGCCCACGCCGGTGGAAAGGCTTTGGCTGTTAACGCAGCGTATCTTTGCGCCGGGAAACTCGGCGGCAGCGGCGCGCGCGTTGTTGACAGTAGCGGACATCAGCTCCGATATACCGATGAACACAATCTCCTGCCCTGCCTTGACATACGGCTCGAAGAAGGCGGCAAAGTCGCCGATCGTCGGTGTGGATGTCTTGGGCGTGTTCTTCGTGCGTTCGAAGTACGCGTACAGATCGTGCGGAGTCACCTGCACTCCATCCTGCAGACTGTCCTTGTCCAGCGTCACATACAGCGGGATGACGCCAATATTATACCTCTTAACCAGGTCGGATGTCAAATCGCATGTGGAGTCGGCCAGTATCTTGACGTTTGGCATTATCGCTCCTTAAACGGGGTATTTGGCGGTGTAGCGCTGACCCACCAGTTTGGGCGAGCCGTTCTGCCAGACAACGGTTGAGACGATGTACCCCAGCGGCTGAGCCTGCACATTGGCGGTTATTGCCTGCCACAGTTCCAGCGCGGGACGACCAGAATAGGCGGCAAACGTGCAGTCCATGAACGCGGAGACCGTCGCTATCAGCGTGCCGGGCGCGGTGCCGTCATCACGATAGACGGCGAGCACTTCCTCGGACTCAACCGGAACGCTCTGAATGAATGTATATGCCTGGTTAGTTATCTCCAACACATGTCCGCGCGCGAACCGAGCCTTGAATTTGTAGAAATCCTCGTTGGGGTCTGGCACAGAGGACAGCGTCAATTCACCGACGGGGTTCTCTATTACGGTGATGGTATATGTGTCGCGCATCGGATCGCGGGTGAATGCGATCAGTTCGCTCACGCCGCCGCCGGTCAAATCGGCGGAATACAGCCGGATCATCGCGATAGACTCTCCCTTACCCACAGGCACGCTGATCACGCGGCTATCGCTAAACGCGATCCTAAGGGACGTGCTGCCCTTGTCGGCCACGACTTCGACACGCTCGGGAATCGCGTCGCCGTCCAGGTAGGCGGCGGCGTAGAGATTGCCCGTGATCTCCCAAGGCGCGAACGCGGCTGTAGGCGTTGTGGCCATTGATGTGGGTGAGAACGGGAGAATGAGGCCGAGGCACAGGATCAAACCGATGATTGCGATCCGTCTATTCATAATAAATCATCCGCTTTCAGGCTTTGCGCGCCGCTTCATACGAACTATCCCGCTCAGCAGCGTTATCGCGCCGACGATCAGCATCAGGTAGTACGTGAAGAACCGCCAGACCAGCATCGCGGGGAACACGCTGGATTCGGGGAAGACCTTGCCCAGGAACACGTAGAACGAACCCTCCTGCGCGCCCGTCGCGCCCGGAGTAGGCACCATGGACGCCACCAGGTACAGCAGCATCTGTATATCAACGATTACGCCGTAAGGCATACCAACCCAGCCGAAACCCCGATAGATAAAGTAGACCATGCTCATATAAGCGATCACCTGCATTGCGGACAGAGCGGTGCAGGAGATTATCAGCGCCGGACGCTTGAACATGTCGGTCAAGATCGATTCATACTCCGCGACGTACTTTCGCAGTCCCGCAACCTTGCCGTCCGGATTACGCAGCAGGTGCGCGCGGCCCAGCATCCGCAGCGTCCATTCTACAGGCCTGGCCACCAGCGCGCCCTTGACCAGCACCAGCCCCAAGAACACCGTCCACACTAGGTTCATCGCGAATCCGCCGATCAGCACCCACTTCGCCACGGAGACCGTCTCGCCGATCGTGTGCCTGTTCCATACCCACAGGACGGTGGCCAGCGCTACTAACAGGAATTGGAACCCGGCGGTCTCGAACGCGACCGCTGAAGTGCCGATGCTGGCGTGCACGCCGCGCTTATTCATCTCATACACCTGCATCGGCTGGCCGCCGGTCGCGGCGGGGGTGATACCGGAGTAGAACAATCCAATAAACGTCACATACAGCGCGCCTCCCAGCCCCAGTCCGCAGCCTTGGAACTTGCAAAACACAACTAGCCCCAGCGCCCTGAAGCCGACGTAAGCGCACCAGCACCCAACCGTAGCCAGCAAGAATCCCTGCTCGACGTGCAGCAGCGCATTCCACGCGAGGTGGACGTCCGTGGCGGTGAATCCCAACACGAGCAGCAGCGCCAGCGACGCTACCGGGAATAGGATACTGCCGATCCGCCTAGCCCATGAGGCTTTCATTAACGTAATAATAAACCCGTCCTTTGCCAGCAGTCGCCGGGATCGGTAAATGTATCCTGCCGTGAATAAGTATAGCACGTTACGCGTCGCTCTACAAGTAGTGCGGCGACAATACGACAAAGGGCGCGGCACGCGGCACGCGGCGCATCCACGCCTTCGGGAAGGGGACTAAGGTCCCCCTCCCGACCCCCCCCCGGGGACCCCCCACAGTCGCGGCGGCGACAACTCCCCCGAAGGG
>JAISBH010000295.1 GCA_031266295.1 Oscillospiraceae bacterium
ATGTAGCCCGTAACCCCGGTACCCCGTTCCTCGTCCCAAGTCCCGGGGGAGGTCGGGAGGGGGTCGTGAGACCCCTTCCCGAAGGAGCGGATGCGACGTGGCAACCGACAACCCTCATCGCCCCCCTAGGGGGAGATGTCGCCGCAGCGACAGAGGGGGCGTCCCTCCCCCAATCAAAACAAGCTCATTACATCCTTGATGTAAATGGGCAGCATCAGTAGCATCAGCAGCGCGATGCCCACCAGATGGACGATGCCTTCTTTGTTTGGATCCATCCTCTTGCGCCGTATCTTCTCGATCAGGAGGAACAGCAGTCGGCTGCCGTCCAACCCCGGTATCGGAAGAAGGTTGAAAAAGCCCAGGTTGATGCTGATCAACGCGGCCATCGAAAGATATTCACGGATGCCGCCGATCTCGGTTTGATCCGCGACCATCCGCATTGTTCCGAACGGACCGACCAATCCGCCCGCGCTCTGCTCGCGAGTAATCAGACTGCGCAGGAAATCCGCCATGCTGCCGATCGTCGCGCCGGTATTGATAACGGAATACTTCAGCGACTCGCCTACGCCCAGACGAGTATAACCCTGCTTGAACCGGATGCCGATCTGGGGCGTTGCCGCCTCCGCGTCGATTATGCGCGGGGTAACCGCCGCCGTGACCGGCGCGCCGTTTCGATCGACAGTCAACTCAACGCTGCCGCCGTCCGCCGTATTCATTATGGCCGCTCGGACATCCTCGTAGGACGTGATCGGTACGCCGTTCACGTGCGTGAATTCGTCGCCGGGCATTAGTCCCGCTTCGGAGGCGGGGGTGTTCGGCTCGACGCGGTCAATGGACAGCAGTACCGACGAGGGCAGGCCCAAGCAGGCGTACAGTATAAACAACGCAAGAATGGCCGCGAAAAAGTTCATCAGCGGTCCTGCGAACGTTGACAGCGCGCGCTTCCAAACCGGTTGACGGTAGAATGCGTCGCCCTCATGCTCGACGGCTTCGTCCTCGCCGTAGTAACGGCAATATCCACCCAGCGGCAACAGCCGCAGCACGTATGTGATGCCGTTTGCAGCCGTATGGCTCCATAGTTTAGGTCCGAAGCCTATGCCAAATGACATCACCTTGATCCCGACCATGCGCGCGGACCAGAAGTGACCCAGTTCGTGTACCATTATCAAGACGCCTAGCAGCAGCGCCGCCGCTAGCCAGTAGAGTGTGTTTGTCAACTACCATGCCTCCTTTATCTCGCCTCCTTGAGTGTTGGCTTGCTGTATATATGACGAATCACGACGGCCATATGATGCGTATCCGCTTAACCCGAAAGTGAACAGCGTGTGAATTCCCGCGCCGCTCGGTCGGCCTCCATGACGTCCTCAAGCGATCTGACGGGCCGTTGAGGTATGACGGCCAGCGCGGATTCCACAACGTCCGCGATGCGTCCCAGCTTGATCCGTTCACTCAGGAACGCCGCGACCGCTTCCTCGTTCGCCGAGTTCAGAACCACCGGCGCCACTCCGCCCGCGCTCAACGCCTCGCGTCCCAGCCGCAGCGAGGAGAAGCGCGCCTCGTCCGGTTCTCCAAACGTCAGCGCGCCCAGCGTGCCGAACGCCGGAGCATCGACGCCTGTCGATATCCGTTCGGGATACGCCATCGCGTAGGCGATAGGCACGCGCATATCCGGCGCGCCCATCTGCGCCAGCACCGCGCCGTCCTCAAACGATACCATCGAGTGTATCACGCTCTGCGGATGTATAACAACGTCAATCCGCTCGCTGGGCATGTCGAACAGCCACCGCGCCTCAATGACCTCCAGCGCCTTGTTCATCATCGTCGCGCTGTCGACGGTGATCTTCTCGCCCATCATCCAGGTGGGATGACGCAGCGCGTCGGATCGGACAGCCTTTGATATCGCCGCCGCTTCCCATGTGCGGAACGGGCCGCCGGACGCGGTCAGTATCAGTCTGTCAGGTTTGATTGACTTTGACCGCGCGTCCTCCAGGCATTGGAAGATGGCGCTGTGCTCGCTGTCGATCGGTATGATCGGCGGATCCCCCACCCGTCGTTCATTCAAGGAAGATACGACCGCCGCGACCAGCGATCCGCCCGCGACCAGCGACTCCTTATTAGCGAGCAATAATTGCTTGCCATGCTCCAGCGCGGTCAGCGTCGCGGGAAGTCCTGCCATGCCGACCACGGCGTGAACGACGTGCGTCGCGGAAGGTTCGGCGGCGCAGAGGCTCGCCGCGTCCGCGCCGAACACCCAATCCAACCCGCGAAGATCGTCGGGTATACGCCCCGGTTCCTCAAGCAGCCCTGCGCGCGAGGGCTTGAACCGCCTCGCCTGCTCGAACAGCAACCTTGCATTATGTCCGGCGCACAACGCGGCGACGCGGAACCGATCAGGATGCCGCGCGGCGACGTCCAGAGTCTGACGGCCAATAGAACCCGTGCTTCCCAGCAGCGCGATATGCTTAACCAATAGCGGCTCCAATCGCCATTATTATTAATATTATTACCCCGACCATCGATCCGGTTACATGAAGATTATGCAATAGCAGTATACCACATACGTCGTGAATAATACGCTGTCGAAGCGATCCATAATGCCGCCGTGGCCGGGGAACACGACGCCGAAATCCTTAATGCCGCACCAGCGCTTTACCAGCGAAGCCGAGAAGTCGCCCAGCTGTCCAGCCACGCCGCCTATCAATCCCAGCGCGACCCAATGCGGCAGCTTCGGCAGCGGCGCGAACCTACTCCCAATCCAACCCAACAGCAGCGCGCCGACCACGCTGCCGATCAAGCCGCCCGCAGCGCCCTCCCATGTTTTGTTGGGACTGAGCACGGGGTTCAGGCGGTGCACGCCCCATGTGTGACCGATATACAAAGCAAATATATCGCCAGATAGCGCAATCACAAACACCCCAAACACCATCCATCGGCCTGGCGGCGCGGTGAGAGTATCAATGGCCAGCATCATCTGCATAGGGACGAGCACCGTGAACGCGGCATACAGCGCGGCGGCCGCATCGATCCAGCTGGGTTTGACGCGGACAGCGATATTGAGCGTGGTCAGCATCAGAATCAACGCGAGCATCGGCAGCGGCGCGCGCGCGTCCAGCGCGAGGAACGCGGGGATCATCAGCGCGCACGCGATGAAGTTGGGCCATCGGATCGGTTCGTGGCCGACGATCGTGAACGCGTCGAGCGTCTCGGTAACGCCCCATACGGTGATAAGCATCAGCGCCAGCCTAAGCCATCTCGACGGCGCGAACATGAACAAAACCAGTATGCCCGCCGACACAAGCCCCGTTATGAACCGTTTGAGCAAACCGGCCACCTCACATTACTTCCGTCCGCCGAATCGTCTGATACGCCGAAAATATTCATCCAATGATTTATGATATTCGTCTATACTGTAGTCCGGCCACAGCGCGTCCGAGACAACCAGCTCCGCGTAAGTGGACTGGAACGGCAGGAAGTTGCTCAGCCTCATCTCGCCGCTGGTGCGGATCATCAAATCAACGTCCGGCAGTCCGACTGTATCCAAGCAATTCGCGAGCGCGGCGGAGTCTATCGCGTCCGGGGTAAGGCGACCGTCTACACACTCGCGCGCCAAAGTCCGCGCGGCGCGAACCAACTCGTCCCTGCCGCCGTAGTTCAGCGCAAGGTTGAGCTTCAACCCAGCGTTGCGCGACGTGCGCGATGTAGCGTAAGCGATCTCGGCGCGGTGCGCGTCGGGCAAGCCGCCGACGTCGCCGATCACGTGCACTCGCACCCCGCTGCGATTCAACTCATCGATCTCGTTGCGGAAGCAATCGAGCATCAGCGACATCAGCGCTCCAACCTCGTCATTCGGGCGCGACCAATTCTCGGTAGAGAACGCGTACAACGTCAGCGCCTCGATGCGCAACCGCCCCGACTCGCGGATGATCTCGCGCATGGACTTGACGCCCTCGCGGTGACCCATCTCGTGCGGCAGCATCCTTCGCGCGGCCCAGCGTCCGTTACCGTCCATAATGACCGCGACATGGCGGGGCAGCGCGCGCCCGTTCGGAGACCACACAGCCGTCAAATCCGTGCGCAGCGACGAATCCGGCGCGGCCTTCCTAATCCGGAACAGGGGCATTTTTCTCTTCTTCCCGCGTTTCGTTCCGCGCTTCTTCCCATGCGGG
>JAISBH010000320.1 GCA_031266295.1 Oscillospiraceae bacterium
ATATCAATATGGCCTACCTGCCGCGCTTGGCTCGATTCGGATTCATAGACGACAAGGCGGGCGTGGAGAACGCGGAGCAATATAGACAACGTCTGCGCATCAAAACCCCCAGCCTCAGGCAGATAACCATGTATCTCTCCGGTGGCAACCAGCAGAAAGTCGTGCTGGCTAAGTGGCTGTGCAACAATGTACGCGTTCTGATCGTAGACGAACCGACGCGCGGCATCGACGTCGGCGCGAAGTTCGAGGTATACGAACTGCTGAACCAACTCAGCGACTCCGGCGTGGCCATAATTATGATATCATCTGAACTGCCGGAGATACTGGGGATGAGCGATCGGGTCGTCGTCATCCACGAGGGTAAGATCAACGGCGAATTGGATGCGAAAGCTACAACTCAGGAAGAGATTCTGTACCTAGCGGCGGGCTATAACCTGCTCGAAGGCAAGAGTGCGCCGAAACTTAGCGATGGGAGTGCGGTTGCAGTATGAACGCTTCGGTCAATCTAAATCAATCAAGGGCAAGCGGATTCAGCAACTTGGGCGTTGCAACAAAGAAAGCGATGCTCTCCGGGTCGGCGCTGCTGATTCTGTATACCGTATTCGCCATAAGCAACCCGCTGTTCCTGCAGCGAAACAATCAAATCAACATGCTCCAGCAGGTCGTCACGTATTCGATCATTGGATACGGCTTGACGTTCTGCCTGGTATGCGGCGGCACCGATCTATCGGCAGGATCGTCGATGGCGCTGGCCGGCATAATGGTCGTATGGATGCTGCAGATCGGCATACCTATGTGGATTGCGATCCCGATTGCGCTGTGCATGGGCGTGCTTACAGGCGTTCTTAACGGCTTTACGATCGAGATACTGGGCGTCGTGCCGTTCATAGCCACGTTGGGTACCCAGTGGGTGTACCGAGGCATCGCCAACGTATTGATTAACGGCAACCCCATATATACCCGAGATATACCGTCAAAGGCGGTGCAGGACGCGTTTTATGTATTGGGCGGCGGACGCACGAGTTTCTGGCTGCCATACAGCGTCATCATCACGTTCGTATACGGCGTGCTGCTGGCTGTGCTGCTATCCAAGTCCAGGGTGGGCCGCCAGATATACGCCTGCGGCTCGAACCCCGAGGCCGCGAAACTGTCCGGCATCAACACGGTGGGTACGCGCATGTTCGCGTACTGCGTCTCCGGCTTCTCGGCTGCGCTGTGCGGCATACTGGTATCCTCGCGATTGTCGTCCGCGCAGCCTACCGCCGGTACCGGCTACGAACTGGAGGCCATCGCGGCGGCGGTGCTGGGCGGCGTATCGGTAAACGGAGGCGAGGGCAACATTATCAACGCGATGATAGGCGCGCTTATAATGGGCGTGCTGCGCAACGGGCTGAACCTGTTCCGGGTCAATTCATTCTGGCAGCAGGCAATTACGGGATTTATACTGGTCGCGGCGTGCGCGGTCGAGGCGAGACGCCACAGGCAGAGTGCGTGATCATAATTATGAGTACGATAGGGCCGGTTCTCATTGGTGAACACCAGCCGTTTGGCGGGGTTTTCATAAATTGCTATGGAGGGTAGGAATATGAACATGAAGAGACTCGCGGCGCTGCTGATCGCACTGACTATGGTTCTGACGATGACCGTTGCGGCGCAGGCGGAATCCAGCCCCAAGAACATCGCCGTTATCATCAAGGCACTGGGGAACGCGTACTGGGCGGTTTTGCAGTCCGGTGCAACCGCCGCAGGCGAAGACTTCGGCGCGAACGTGACGATCCAGGGTATCCCGAATGAAGTGGATATTGAATCGCAGCTGACTATGCTGCAGAACGCGGTTTCCGCCAAGGCCGACGCGATCGTCATCGCGGTGGCCGACAGCCAGTCCGAAGCCAATGCGGTGTCGGACGCTTACCAGTCTGGGATACCGATAGTCATGGTCGATACGAAGGCACTGACCGATGATTATAGCGCCGCCTTGCTGACGGACAACGTTAAAGCGGGCGAACTGGCGGCGGCTACCCTGATCGAGAAGCTGAAGACGCGCGTTTCAGAGGACGAAACCGCTGAAATAGCCATCCAGATTGGTTCGACCGGATCGCAGACGATCAAGCAGCGTATCGACGGTTTCACGGCGTATTGGGAAGCCAGCGCCCCAGAAGCGTGGACACTGCTGACCGACGATATCAAGGTCAACGACGGCGACATCACCAAGGCGATTCAGTTCGGCCACGACTTCCTGACCGCTTATCCGAACCTGAAGGGATTCTTCTCGCCGAACAACGGCTCGACCGTCGGATTTGCCACGGCCCTGATCGAGGCTGAGCGCACTGATATCACGATGGTCGGCTTCGACTTCTCGCCGGAGATGGAGACCATCATCCGCAACAGCGATTACAACGTCGCCACGATGCTGCAAAGACAGTATCTGATGGGTTACGATGGTGTTCGCATCGCGCTGGAACTGGCCAACGGCGGCGCTGTGGAAGAAAAGGATATCGACACCGGCGTTATGGCGGTGGATTACGCGAACGTTGACAGCGACGAAGTAAAGGCGGCCGCTGGTATCAATTAACTATCGGCTATATCCATATGGGCGGTCAGCGGATCGCCTTGCGCTTTGAGACCGCCTAATGGCGGTCTCTGGTTTTGTGCGTTTATTGACACAATGGCTTGTGCTGGCGATTTAGCACTATTTGGAGTATTTCATTCGGAATTGCCAACGGCGTTCTTCTCGCTCATTTGCCATACTTTTCACGAAAGCTTATCTTAGCCGAAGCCTGCTTTTTACCTGCGCGCGCTATGATCGTCCCGTAAGGAAGACACAATATTGAGGAGGAAACTGCCATGAGCAATTCCAAATTCCCGCGCCGGATCGCCCTTGCGCTGATGTGCGCGCTGATCCTGGCGGCCGCCATGATCCCCGGATTGGCTGAGGAAACAAAGGCTCCCAAGTATGTGTTCATGTTTATCGGAGACGGCATGGGCAGCCCGCAGATCAACGTCACCCAGTATTTCGCGGGCACGCGGTTGAATCCCGATTCGCCCGTCCCAGTACCCGCGCCGCTGTCGTTCACAGGATTCCAGAACGTCGGTATCATGACCACGTATGACGCCACGTCGTTCTGTCCCGACTCCGCCTCGACGGCCACGTCAATGGTATCCGGTCAGAAGACGCTTTCCGGCGTGCTCAATTTCAACATCGAGCTGACCGAACAGTTCCCAATACTGACCGAGTATGTAAAGGCGTCGGGGAAAAAAGTCGGCGTTATCTCCAGCGTATCGTTGGATCACGCGACGCCCGCCGCGTATTATTCCAAGTCTATCAGCCGTAGCCAGTACTATGACATCGCGGTGCAAGGACTGACCGGCACGACGCTCGACTTCTTAGCGGGCGGGAGGTTCCTGCAGCCCGACGGTTCAGACGGTGAGCAGATCAACCTGTTCGACATCGCCAAAAATAATGGCTTTAGCATCGTCGAAACCCCGGACGAGATTCGCGCGTTGAACGCTGACAGTGGTCGGACACTCGCGATGGTCAACGATCCCGACAATGCGTCTGCCATGCAGTATGAGATCGACCGCGTCCGTAAGGCCGCCGAAGGCCAGGATTCCGTTAAGCTCTCCGAATTCGTCGAAGCGGCCATACGCGTGCTAGACAACGACGAAGGTTTCTTCCTGATGACCGAGGGCGGAAAGGTTGACTGGAGCGCGCACGCCAACGACGCACGCACAGCCATAGATGATGTACTCGCGCTATCCGAGGCGGTGCAGGTTGCGATCGATTTCGCGGCGGAGCATCCGGACGATACGCTGATCATAGTCACAGGCGATCATGAGACAGGCGGTTTGACGATAGGCTTCGCTGCCACCGCATATGACACCCACTTCGCATACCTGCAAAATCAAAACATATCGTTCAACGACTTCGACGGCGTTATCACCAGACTGCGCGATAGCGGGGCGGACTTCGAAACCGCGTTAACTGAAATCGAGAAGGCTTACGGCCTGACTGCGGAAGCTGACCAGGGTCTAACGCTTACCGAAGATGAATTAGCCAGACTCCATACAGCGTTTGACCTGAGCATGATTCCCAAGGCCGACCGCGTTATCGCCGCCGCCGAAGAGCTGGCCTACGGCGGGTATGAGCCGCTGAGCATGGCGGTATCCCACATACTGAACAACAAGGCTGGCGTGGCGTTCACATCATACGCCCACACAGGACTGCAGATTCCAGTGTACGCTTCGGGCGTGGGTGCGCAAGAGTTCTCGGGTAGCTATGACAATACGGATATCTTCTACAAGACCATGGGTATCCTCGGCTTGGACTATTAAGCGAAAGAGGCGTATAGGGTTATGAAGAACCGCCGCCGGAACTGGATATTCTGCATCGTGATGGGCGCTGTTACCGTAGCAATGGGTTTCCTGCCATCGCGCGGAGGAATGCCTGGTACCGGCGGCATTCCGCGCGTGTCGGTCCGAATAGACGCGGTGGATAACACACAGCTCGCGCCGCTGGGCATCGTGTACTCGGGCGTACAGTTGTGCGAGGTGACAGTGACGTCCGGCGAACACAAGGGAGAGACTGCTCAGGCTATCAACAACCTGGACAGCGCCATTGAGAAAGACAAACTGTACGAGCCGGGGGACAAGGCCGTAGCGATGCTGCATATGAAGGATGGCGAGATACGCAGTCTGACATTGATCGACCATTACCGTCTGCCGATTCAAGGTTTATTGTTTGGATTGTTCGGATTGCTGCTGATAGCGTTCGGAGGCGTCAGCGGCGCGGGCGCGCTGGTGTCGCTAGCGGCCAGCGTGATGATTGTGTGGAAGCTGCTTATTCCCATGTTGTACGCGGGGATATCGCCCACCCTGTGTGCGCTGGGGATCGTTGTGCTGCTGACGCTTATGATAGATTTGCTGGTTGCGGGGTTTACGCGTACGGCATGGATTGCGATAGCAGGATCGTTGCTGGGCACGCTGACGACCTGCGCGCTGTCGGCAGTGTTCGGGCGTATGCTGAAGCTTGACGGGAGCAATCTGCCGTATGTGGTTCCGATACTCGCGCAAAGCGCGCTTAAATTCAATCTGCGTGAACTGTTTTTCGCGATGGCGTTCATAGCGAATTCCGGAGCGCTGATGGATCTGAGTATGGATGTATCGTCGGCTTGTCAGGAGGTACGCACGCACGCGCCGGATATACGGCGGAGTGAGTTGCTGAAGTCTGGTTTCGCTGTGGGACGCAACGTCATCGGCACCATGACGACGACGTTGATGCTAGCGTACTCGGGTAGTTATCTATCGCTTTTGTTGTACTTTTTTGGTCAGGGCACGCCGGTAATCGACATATTAAATCTGAAGTATGTCGCCAGTGAGGTATTGATAACGCTGGTAGGATCGTTCGGTTTGGTGACAGTAGCGCCGTTCACCGCGATCGTGGCGTCACTGGTGTTTACGAAGAAGGCCACTATGGCGTAGCGGCGCGTCCGCGCCTTCGGGAAGTGCGCTGCGCGCCACAAACATAAAGCGCATTCGATCCGCAGATCGAACAGCGTCCCGCCGCAGCGGACAACCGAAAGTTACGCCGCGCAACCCATTGTCGAATACGCCCTAACGCTGCAACAGACCTTCACTTCTTAGCAAACCCGGCGTTCTCGCTTTTGAGCGGACGCCGGGTTTGTCGAATGCACGGGAATAATTCTTGTCGAATTGCATCTGCGCCACCGTTCGACGTTGGAATGTAACAAAACCTGAACAAAATGTCGGCTTTTGAGCAAATAAGCCATTGCATTATTCGGTCATAAATGTTAAAATCTTACACAGGACGACATTGAGAGGCGGTTGACTGACATGACATGGTTTGCGCACACGCTGGAGAATCAGCCGCAAGAAACCTGGCAGACGCTGTCGGATCATCTGGAAAATACTGCCGCATTGGCGGCGGCTTTCGCGGAACCATTCGGCATGTCGGATTGGGCCGAACTTTGCGGCTTGCTTCATGATGCGGGGAAGTATACGGAGGCGTTTCAGAAGCGGCTGCTCGGCGACCGTAGAAGGGTGGATCATTCTACGGAAGGCGGGCGGATTGCGCTTAAAAAGTATGGTTCCTCTATGGGGAAACTGTTGGCGTATACGATTCTGGGACACCATGGGCATCTCCCGGACGCGGGTTCGGAGCAGGGGGAGGGTTCGTTGATCAAGCGCCTGAAGGATCATCCGGAGCCTACGTCGGAATTTCTGACGGAACAGGCGCTGCCGTCAGCGCCAGCCCTCCCAAAATTCAATAAAGTAAACATGGGCTTTCAGGTTGCCTTTCTCGCACGTATGCTCTATTCCTGCCTGGTCGACGCGGACAGCCTGGATACCGAACGCTTTACCGACATTGAGAAGGCGCGGCTTCGACCGGCAGCCACTCGGGAAGATGAACGCGCGGCGATTCAGCATTGTGCGGAAGCGTTGAAGGCGAAGTTAGCTGACGTAACGCGCAATGCGCAGGATACGCCGGTCAATAAACAGCGCGCAAACGTGTTGAACGCCTGTCTGGCCGCGAGTGCGCTTGAACCGGGACTCTTTTCGCTGACCGTGCCGACGGGTGGCGGGAAGACGTTCGCCGCAATGGCGTTTGCGTTGGAACATGCGTTGGGTCACCAGCATCGGCGTATAGTCTATGTCGCGCCGTTTACATCGATCATCGAACAGACGGCGAAGGTATACAGGGACGTCTTCGGCGAAGAGTACGTGCTGGAACACCATAGCGCCATTGATATTCCCGAAAACGCCGACCAAGATGATGAGCCTGAAGCCGCGCGCATCCGCCGCTTAGCCACGGAGAATTGGACGTCGCCGATCGTCGTTACCACGGCGGTGCAGTTTTTCGAATCATTGTTTGCAAGCCGCAAGTGGCGATGTCGAAAGCTGCACAACATCGCCGGGAGCGTCATCATATTGGATGAGGCGCAAACGCTGCCGGATGAATTGCTGCTGGCGACATTAGCTGCGCTGGAGACATTGTGCAATCACTATGGCTGTACGGTGCTGTTGTGCACGGCGACACAGCCCGCTTTGGACGCATACTGGACGGCGAACCGTAAGCCCCGCGAGATTATCCCGAACCGCGACGAACTATACACCGCGCTGAAGCGTACGACCGTGCATGTGTTAGGTACGCTCACTATCGAGGACGTAGCCGCGCGTCTTCGCCAGCATCCGCAGGCATTATGTATTGTGTCCGTCCGCAAACGCGCGAGGGAATTATATCAGTTGTTGAAAGATCAGCCAAACGCGTACCACTTGAGCGCGCGTATGTGCGCGGAACATCGAACGGCGGTGCTGGAGAAGATTCGAGCGCATTTACGCGCAAAGGAGCCGTGCCTGGTGATCTCAACACAGCTGATTGAGGCGGGAGTGGATGTGGATTTCGCTGTAGTGTATCGCGAGTTGGGCGGAATCGACGCTATAGCCCAGGCGGCAGGACGCTGCAACCGCGAAGGCAGGATGGAGCAGCCAGGCGAAGTGTTTGCATATCGTCCAGCGGAAAAATTGCCAAAGGGCTTTATTAGGCAATCGGCCGCAATTGCCGATAGCGTGCTGAAGCAGTTTGATGATCCATTGTCGCTGGACGCGGTGCGGTCGTACTCGGAAAAGCGTTTCATGGTTCGCGGATTGGATATGCTAGACAATGAGAAGATCCTGAAGACGTTGAACAGCAATGAGGTTACGCGCAACTTGAACATCCCGTTTGACTGGGTCGCCGGAAAGTATCAGCTGATCAAAGAGGACGGCGGTGAGACGATCTTCGTGCCCTATGGCGACGAGGGCGTGAAGCGTGTTGAGAACCTGCGGGCGGCAGTTTCGCGGGGAGACGAGTCGCTCGGCGCGGCATTAAAGGCGCTGCAGCGATATGGGGTGAATCTGTACGCGAACGAGTATGTAGACATGGTTAAAAGCGGGTGGATTGAGCACGTCGGCGGGCTGTATCCCGTACTTTCGGAAGCGCTGAAGGAGCATTACCGCGAGGACATTGGCCTGGAGCCAGTCAACTCGCTGGTAGAGAACACGGTACTTATGGGTTAACTATACAAGGAGGAGTTGAAATGGGCTATGGGATCCGCCTGAAGGTATGGGGGGAGCGCGCGTGTTTCTCCCGGCCTGAAATGCGTGTGGAACGCGTCAGTTATGATGTTATGACGCCCTCCGCCGCGCGCGGCATTCTGGAATGCATCCATTGGAAACCCGCCATACGGTGGGTGATTGACAGGATTCATGTGCTGAACGAGCCGCGGTTTGATACCTTTCGCCGGAATGAGGTGACGGGTATTATGCTCGGCGCTGAAACCGCCTGTCGCAGGAACGCGCCGGAGATGCTAAGCAAGATACCCAGCCAGGAACGCGCGCAGCGCGCGACGCTGTTTTTGAGGGAGGTCGCCTATGTGATCGAGGCGCACTTTGAGATGGCCGATCATCCTGATGTGGTAGATAAACCCGAGAAGCACTATAACATCTTCCTGCGTCGCGCGCGGGAAGGACAGGCATTCCGGACGCCCTGCCTTGGATGCAAGGAGTTCGCGGCTCATTTCACCCTGCTTGAGGGCGGCGTGCCAACGCCCGTCAGCGCGCTGAAGGGTGAACGCGATCTGGGCTGGATGCTGCAGGACGTCGATTACGCGAACGGGGTGCAGCCTATATTCTTCCGTCCCATTATGCGTGACGGGGTGTTTGATGTGCCGCCGCTGCGAGTAAAGAAGGTGGGCGCGTGATTCTACAGGATCTGTGCGCGCTTTATGAGCGATTGGCCGCCGACGCGCAGAATTCGGGCATTGCCGTGCGGGGATACTCGCCTGAGCCTGTTTCTCACGCGCTGGAGCTATCCGACGACGGTCGGATTGTCGCGGTGATTCCGCTGGCGAATCTGGATAAGAAGAAGCTGATCAACCCAAAGTGGATGCTGCCGGAGCGGTATGTTCGCACGTCGGGCGTTCACGCTAATTACCTATCCGATAACTCGGGTTATGTGTTCGGGCGTGATAACAAGGGCAAGCCGAAACGCAGCGTGCAGCTATTTAAAGTGTTTCGGGAATTGAACTTGCGCATATTGTCGGAACTGGATGATCCGGGCGCGCGGGCGTTTTGCGCGTTCCTGAATCGGTGGGATCCAGCTCAGTTTGACGAGCCGCTGTTCGACGATGAAAGAGAAGCGCTGCTGGCTG
>JAISBH010000325.1 GCA_031266295.1 Oscillospiraceae bacterium
CCCCTAGGGGGAGATGTCGCCGCAGCGACAGAGGGGGTACCCACGGTTGTGCTCCGATACTCTATCTCGTAACGAAACCGACAACCCTCATCGCCCCCCTAGGGGGAGATGTCGCCGCAGCGACAGAGGGGGTACCCACGGTTGTGCTCCGATACTCTATCTCGCAACGTAACCGACAACCCTCATCGCCCCCCTAGGGGGAGATGTCGCCGCAGCGACAGAGAGGGTTAACCCCGGGGGAGGTCGGGAGGGGGATCGCAATTGAGCGTAGCAAGGGCGCGCAGCGCACTTCCCGAAGGCGCGGACGCGCCGCTCCCCGCGATTTATTCCCTTGACTTACTGCGTCCAACCATGCATACTTTGGAAAAATGGGTCAATGCCGAATTAAGCGGAGGAACACTATGGATTCAATGGCGCTAGTGCTGGCGGCAGGCGAAGGCCAGCGCATGAGAAGCGATACGCCCAAGACACTGCATCCGCTGTGCGGTAAGCCGATGCTCTGCCACGTGATGGATACCGTGGGCGGCGTGTGCAAGCAGGTGACCCCCATACTGGGCCATGGTAAGGATCAGATACTAGCTCGGCTGGGCGATATCCCGCACGCTATACAGGATTTCTCCACCGGTAAGGGCACGGGCCACGCGGTGATCTCCGCCGCGCACGTGCTCAAGGATAAAAAGGGCGCGGTCATCATCACCGCTGGCGACATGCCTCTGGTAACTGATACGTCGTATCGCTCGCTGGCGCAGTGTGTGCGCGAGGGTGCGGCGGCGGCGCTGCTGTATGATATTGTGGACGACCCGTTCGGATACGGCCGCGTAATCATCGACCGCCAGGGCCGCGTGACGGGCATCGTCGAACAGAAGGATCTGACCGAGCAGCAGAAGGGTATCCGCGCCGCGAACGCGTCCGTATATTGCTTTGATATAGACGCGCTGCTGTGGTCGCTGCCTCAATTAACCAACCACAATGCCGCCAACGAATACTATCTCACCGACGCGATAGGCGCTTTAGCCCGAGCTGGGTACACAGTCACGGCGGTGCAGGCGCAGGATCACAACGAGGTGCGCGGCATCAACACCCGCATCCAGCTAGAGGAAGCCACGCGAGTGCTCCGCTCCCGCATCAACCGTGAACACATGCTCTCAGGCGTGACGATGATCGACCCGCGCAATACATACGTCGACGCCGACGTGAAGATCGGCTATGACACCACCGTGTACCCCGGCGTCGTGCTGGAGGGCGAGACGACCGTCGGCCCGCGCTGCACGCTGTATCCCGGATGCCATCTGCGCGACGCGCATATAGGATCGGACTGCGTGCTGTATGGCGCGTTCATCGCGAATAAAATGATCCCGGACGGGACGACGCTAGAGCGGTCGTGATATTCACTAACCGCTGGAATCGCCCGCAGACCGACGCGCTGATCATCGGACTGGGTAACCCCGGCATGACATACGCGCATACCCGCCACAACGCCGGGTTTGACGCGCTGGATGTGTGTGCCGAAATTACTGGGATCGCGGTCAACAGAACGCGCTCCCGCGCGCTGACCGGCAACGGCGTGTGGCGCAGCAAGCGCGTCGCGCTGGCAAAACCTCAAACGTACATGAACGACTCCGGTAGCGCGGTATCCGGGTTGCTGCAATGGTACAAACCTGGCGTGTTGATTGTGATATACGACGACGTCGATCTTCCGCTAGGGGGGCTTCGTGTGCGTGGTTCCGGCTCGGCGGGGACGCATAATGGTATGCGCTCGGTCATCGCCGCGCTGGGAGGCGAGGACTTCCCGCGCGTGCGCGTCGGCGTCGGCAAGCCGCCGCCCGAGTGGGATATCAAGGATTGGGTGCTGTCGCGCTATGCCGCCGAGCCAGACCGCAAGACAGCCGCCGAGGCCAGCCGGCTGGCGGCGGACGCGGCGCTGGCGATCGCCGCCGAAGGCGTGGATCAAGCGATGTCGCGGTATAATAAGAAACACATAGGCGGAACATAATTGGTATATAATGTCACAACAGGAACTGCTTGCTAGTAGATTGCTAGGAAACTACTAGGGGGGAATAGATGCTGAACCCTCTTCTCCAACCGCTGCTGGATGATCCCGAGTATAGCAAGTTCGCTCAAACCGTCATGGATCGCCGCGTCGCGCTGGCATACGCGATGGCAGAGCCTCAGAAGGCATACCTGGCAGCCGGGCTGCGCGGCAGCGCGTCCCGGCCGATACTATATATCGCCGCGACTGAACAGCAGGCGTTGCGTACAGCCGGCGATCTAACCCAGTTGCTGGGAACGGGCGTGTCGCTGTTCCCGCCTCGCGAGGTTACGTTCTATCATACCGCGGCGTCTAGCCAGGAGATTGCGTACCGGCGCGTGGAGACGCTGCAGTCCGTAGCGGCGGGACAGGCGCAGGCCGTCGTCGCGTCGGCCGACGCGATGCTGACTCGCTTGCCGCCCCGCGCCGAGTTTTCAGCGTTCATGATCACGCTAACAGTCGGTATGGATATTCCGCCGAATCAGCTGCTGTCGCGTTGCGTGAGGATGGGATACGAGCGTGTTGAGCGGGTTGAGGCGAAGGGCCAATGCGCGCTTCGCGGAGGCATCCTCGACATATACCCGACGAATGCCTCCGACGCGCTGCGCATCGAGTTCTTCGACGAGGAGATCGACTCGATGAGGCTGTTCAACGCGGAATCCCAACGCAGCCAGGCGAACTGCCGGGAGTGGACGATTCCGCCCGCGTCCGAACTGCCGCTGACGAAGGAACAGGCCGAGGCCGCCGCCGACAGGATGGAGGAATCGCTGTTCCGCCTGATCAACGCGCAGAACCGCGTCACATCGCGCGGGAAGGGCAGAAACGCCACAAAGGCGAACGACCCCTTCTCAATGCCCGCCTTGGACGACATGCACCTTGAACCCTTCGCGCGCGCGGGCACATCCGGGGCGAGGCTGTCCCAGTATATTCAGCGCACGGTAGAGATGATCCGCGCGGGCGCGTATCCTGTCGGAATCGAACAGTTTCTGCCATTCTGCTTCCAGCGTTCGGAATCGCTGGCCGACTGGATGGGCGACGCCGTAGTCATCCTTGACGAACCTGATAAGATACGCGAGCGATGCGATATCCGGCGGGAGTCGTTCCTTGAGGCGTTCAAGACCGCGCTGGAGCGCGGCGAGGCGATGCCCGAGCAGTCCGATCTATTGATGGAGCCGGGCGATCTGTTCGCCGGACTGGCCGACTCAAAACCCTCGCGCCATGGTGTGGCGATGTTCAGCGCGTTTCTGCGCACAACGGCGGGATTATCCCCCGATTATGTGGGAAAACTAGAAGGCGTGGCGGCGACTGAATATCAGGGCAATACGCGCGAACTGGCCGCCGACTTAAAGAAGTGGCGCGAGAGCGGCTGGCGCGTGGCGATACTGATCGGAGGCGCGGCGCGCGGAAAGCGTCTGGCGGAATCGTTATCCGACATGGGCATTAGCTGCGAACGTGTCGGCGATGACGCTTCACCGTCCGGCGGAGGATCGCTGACGACCGTTCCCCGCATACTGCCCGCGTCATTCTCGCGCGGCTTCATGATGCCCGGCGCGAAACTGGCCGTGCTGGCTGAGTCTGACGTATACGGCGGAGCGTTGCGAAGGGCGCGTCAGATGAAATCCAGCGGCGAGCGAATCGCGGCGTTCACCGATCTCAAGATCGGCGACTATGTCGTGCATGAGTCGCATGGCGTCGGCCAGTACAAGGGTACAGTACGTCTGTCCAGCGAAGGCCGCTGGCGGGATTACATATTCATCCAATATCACGACGCCGACAAGCTGTACATCCCGACCGACCAGATGGATCGAGTACACAAGTACATCGGCGGCGACAGCGCTGCGCCGCGCCTCAACAAACTGGGCGGCAGCGAATGGCGCAACCAGAAGGCGCGCGTAAAGCAATCGATCCGCGCGATGGCGTTCGATCTGGTAAAACTGTACGCGAAGCGGGCGGCCCAGCGCGGACACGCGTTCAGCGCGGATACGCCGTGGCAGGCGCAGTTCGAGGAATACTTCCCTTATGAGGAGACCCCCGATCAGCTGCAAGCCGTCATGGACATCAAGCGCGACATGGAGAGTCAGACGCCGATGGACCGTCTGCTGTGCGGCGACGTGGGGTACGGCAAGACGGAGGTCGCGCTGCGCGCCGCGTTCAAGTCCGTGATGGACGGCAAGCAGGTGGCCTTGCTCGCGCCGACGACCGTGCTGACCCAGCAGCACTTTCATACGATACAGGAGCGGTTCCGGGGATTCCCGGTGCGGTGCGAGTCGGTCAGCCGGTTTAAATCGCCCGCTCAGATAAAGCAGACGCTCAAGAACCTGGCGGCGGGTGAGATAGACATACTGGTGGGCACTCACCGGCTGCTGGCGAAGGACGTCAAGTTCAAGTCGCTGGGGCTGCTGGTCGTGGATGAGGAACAGCGGTTCGGCGTCGCGCACAAGGAGTCCATCAAGAACATGCGCGCGTCGGTCGACGTGCTCACGCTCTCGGCCACGCCGATACCACGCACGCTGCATATGTCGATGGTCGGCATACGCGACATGTCGCTGCTCGAAACCCCTCCAGAGGAGCGCTACCCCGTCCAGACTTACGTCCTTGAATACTCGGACGGCATCGTCCGCGACGCGATACTGCGCGAACTGGGGCGCGGCGGGCAGGTCTACATGGTATACAATCATGTGGAGTCGATCGAGCGCATGTATGAGCGTGTGCGCGACTTGGTGCCGGAGGCGCGTATAGCGATCGGGCACGGCCAGATGCGCGAGCACGTGCTGGAGGACGTAATGGTCGATTTCTATGACGGCAAGTACGACGTGCTGTTGTGCACAACGATCATAGAGTCCGGGCTGGATGTACCGCGCGCGAACACGCTGATTGTGTGCGAATCGGATCACTTCGGGTTGTCGCAGTTATATCAGCTGCGCGGGCGTGTTGGGCGGTCCAACCGCATAGCGTACGCGTATCTGACGATCCAACCCGAACGCACATTGAGCGAGACCGCCGACAAGCGGCTGCAGGCGATACGCGAGTTCACCCAGTTCGGCAGCGGGTTCCGCATCGCCATGCGCGACCTGGAGATACGAGGAGCGGGGAACCTGCTGGGCGCGGAGCAGCATGGATTTTTATCGGCCGTCGGCTACGATATGTATTGCAAACTGCTGGAGCAGACGGTGCGCGAGATGAGGGGCGACTTTACCTCAGAACCGGAACTGATCGAGACGCGCGTCGAGCTGCACGTGGACGCGTTCCTGCCCGGAACATACGTCGAGGACGAAAAGCAGCGCATAGAGCTGTATCAGAAGATAGCCGCGCTGCCCAACCGCGTGGTCCGCGAGGATCTTGAGGAGGAGCTGACCGACCGGTTCGGCGACATCCCGGTTGAGGCGCAAACCCTGCTGGACATCGCGCTGCTTAAGAACCTGATCAACACGTTGGGCGTCGATCTGCTCTCCCGCCGCGAGGATACGGTCAGGATGCGTTTCTCGCCGCAAGCCAAACCCGATCTGGGCCGGTTGATAGCGGCGCTGACTCGCGCCGATCCGAGGCTGTCGCTGGACGCCGGGGTGCAGCCGTCGCTGCTGCTGCGAGGGGTGCGGGGCACAGACGAACGCGTGTTAACAGAGACGCTGAAGATAATCGAGATGATCGCGGAATATATGGAACAGGAGCGGGAGCCGGAATTCGCGGGAATCACCCGAAAGGAAGACGCGCAATGACAAGCGATACGACAAACGGTACGAAAAACGATACAACAAGCGATATGGTTGAGGCGGCGCCCCACATAAAGGATTTCACTGGCAAGCGAGTGCACATGATAGGCATCGGTGGCAGCAGCATGTCGGGATTGGCTGAACTGCTGATGAAGCGCGGGTATACGGTCTCGGGCACGGATCGCGACGACGGATACATGATAGGCATACTGCGCGGGCAAGGCGCGAACGTGACGATAGGGCATGATCCGGAAGCGGTCAGCGGCGCCGATATGGTAGTATATACTGCGGCCATCGCGCAGGATAATCTGGAGCTGGTTCGCGCGAGGGAGCTGAACCTACCGACGCTTACGCGCGCGGAATTATTGGGACAGCTGATGCAGGGATATGGGCAGGCGGTGGGGGTTTGCGGCGCGCATGGGAAGACTACCACCTCCGCAATGCTGGCTCAGGCTCTGATAGGGGCAGGATTCGACCCTACCGTGCATCTGGGCGGGCGGTTCGACGCTATAGGCGGTAGTACCCGCATAGGCGATGAGAGTATGTTCGTGGCGGAGGCGTGCGAGTTCAACGCCAGTTTCCTGCAATTGCGTCCAACGATCGCGGTGGTGCTGAATATAGACGCGGATCATCTGGACTATTATCGGGATATCGAACACATTCAGGAGACGTTTGAGAAATTCGCGGCGATGCTGCCGGACGACGGGGTTGTGATAGGCAACGGGGATGATCCAAGGGTGCGCAGGCTGATGGATAACGCGCGCTGCCGAAGTATTTCGTTCGGGTTGAAGGATACGAATGACTGGCATCCGGATAATCTGGTTCTTGATGAACGCGGGCGGCCCAAGTTCGGCGTGGTGCATGATGGGGAGCATGTGGCGGATGCGGCGCTGGCGGTCTATGGAGAGTTCAGCGTGTATAACGCGCTGGCCGCGCTGGCTGCCGCTGTAGAGATGGGCGCGGAACCGGATCGCGCCGCCGCCGCGCTGAATGCGTTCCAGCCGGTGCATCGACGTTTCGAGATCACCGGAACGGCGGACGGCGTGACGCTGGTGCATGATTACGGGCATAATCCGCCAGAGATGCGCAACGCAATGAAGGTAGCGGCAATGCAGCCGCACAATCATCTATGGGCGGTTATGCAGCCGCACACCTATTCGAGGCTGAAGGGTTTATTCACGGACTATATACATTGCTGCGACGAGGCGAACACGATACTGGTGACCGACATATTCGCGGCGCGCGAGGTCGATCCCGGCGATATTCACGCGACGGCGTTAGTCGACGCGATGCGCGACCAGGGGCTTGACGCGGTATATACCCCCACCTTTGACGACGCCGAGCGTTACCTGCGTCAACACTGGCGTCCGGGCGATCTGGTGCTGACGATGGGCTGCGGGAACATCAACCTGTTAAACGCGCAGATACAGGCGCACGGTGATACGCAGAAAAAATAAGCCGGCTGAACCGAAAGGATAACATCTTTCGGTTCAGCCTTGCGGGCCTTACTCCGGCGGCAGAGGCGGGGGCGTTCCTTGTTTCCACATTCCGATCCTGCGCCGCCGGTAAAAACGCTATAAAGAAGCTGATGTCTTGCAACAATGTGGCGGGGCGTCACAAACTTAAATCGCATTCGGTTCGCAAACCGAGCAGCGTCCCGCCACAGCGGATGGCCGAATACCACGCGGCGCAACCTACAACTTCGCTCTACACATTCCAATCCCTCCGCGCGCTTGCCTTCGATATCTCTTTGAATCGCTTGGTTTTCGCCCGCAGGTACGCCGCCTTATCCTGCGCGAACTTCGTCTCCTTCTGCAGGTTGATATAACTTTGCCATCGTTCCTCAGTCAGCTCGCCGGATTGAATGGCGGCTCGGATAGCGCATCCCGGCTCGCGTTCATGGCTGCAGTCGAAGAAGCGGCACCCGCGCGCCAGCGTTTCCTCCACATCGGGGAAGGTCATATCTAGTCCTTCGTCAGCGTCCCACATGCCCAGCTCGCGCATCCCCGGCGTGTCGATAATCATCGCGCCCCACGGCAAGCGGATCATCTGTCTATGGGTTGTGGTATGCCTGCCGCGCGCGTCGTCCTCGCGGATCGCGTTTACGCGCATGACGTCGCCGTCGGACAGCGCGTTGACCAGACTAGACTTGCCCACGCCAGACGAGCCGAGCAGCACCGCCGTCGTACCGGGTTTCATTATCGCTCTGACAGCGTCCATGCCTAGTCCGGTCACGGCGCTGACGGCGACTACCTCCACACCGCGCGCCGCTGCCTTGACAGTTTCAGCAGTAAGCATGAAATCATCGAATAGGTCGGCCTTTGTGAGCACGACGACTGGGATCGCGCCGCTCTGCCATGCCTGCGATAGGTAACGCTCCAGCCGCGCCATGTTGAGATCACGATTCATGGACGTAACGATAAAGCAGATGTCGAAATTTGCCGCGACGGCCTGTTCATGCACCGCTTTCTGATACTGCGACCGCGCCCGGTCGTTGCTGGCACGCCTGACGAATAGTGAGAAGCGCGGCAGCGTGCGGATAATTATGCGATCGCCGACCATCATTTCGTCGTTCTCCCGCAGCGTGACGAAATCTCCGACGGTCGGGTATATCTCAGGGTTTACGTCGTAATACACGCCGCCTTTCAACCGCCCGAACGCAGCGCCATTCGCCGTTATCAATTCATATCGTTCACGCAGTACGGCCGTCACGCGCGCCGGTTCGCCTGTGTCATTCTGGGCCGCCATCGCCGGGGTCAGCCCGTATTCCCGTAAATCGATCAACGATTCTCCTCCTATAAAACGTGTATAGAAATGTACACAAAAACACCGCAGACCAAGCAGCCTTCTCGCGGCTGCAATCTGCGGATCATTACGGCGCACCGACATACAAAGGCGCGCCACTATCATGCAGTGACTCCCGAAAGGTTACTCGTTTCGCGGACGGCTAGCCGTCCGCTTATTCAGTTATGTGTAAACAACCTTCTTCATATAAACTGCCCTCATAATCGTCAACTCCCTTCACGCAAGTAGGATGTTCAGCTGCGCGGCGCTGAACGTGTCCCTTAGGTCAATGTTATTATAGCATGGATTTTATGCGAAGCAATACCGGGGGTGAGGTTTTGGCGGTGTATAGCTTGGACTATTTGGGGAACCCCCTCTGTCGCTGCGGCGACGCGGCGCATCCGCGCCTTCGGGAAGTGCGCTGTGCGCCCTCGCTACGCTCAATTGCGATCCCCCTCCCGACCTCCTCCGGGGCTTGGAACGAGGGTGACGGAGGTTAACCCCCTCTGTCGCTGCGGCGACATCTCCCCCTAAGGGGGCGATGAGGGTTGTCGGCTACGATGTGGTTCGCAAGCAACGGCGGAACCGGTTGCGTTACGAAACAGACTATCCAGGTACAACAGGCAGTCCGAAGCCGGTGGAATGTGTATCACGATGGTCCAGGCGAAGCCTGGTCAGGTTTCGAAAGGGCGGATAGCCC